>JAPYPO010000608.1 GCA_029937645.1 Candidatus Hydrogenedentota bacterium | reverse complement strand
GCCTTCGCGCTGGACTTCCATGGCGGCATCGAAGCCGTCGACGTCGACGGTCATCCGCAAATGGGCGTCGCGGCGTACCGGCTTGGATTGCAGACCGAAGAGGGATTTGAACATTTCGAGCATGCGGGCGTAATTCCTTTACCAAGGTGCAGAGAAAATTCGGGAATCGAGATATTCGACGCTGAACCAGCACAGCTTTGCGACGATGTAGACGGAGGCCACGGCCAACGCGATCCCGTCGATGAGGAGAGCCCCTCGAACGGCGAATCGCAGTAAGTCCGCCAGAGTGTCCGTAAGTTTCCGTCGCCAGGCCATGGCGCTTTCCTTTCGGTCATGTGCCATTATGTTAGCGTTGAGGCGGCGCGTCCGCGTCCTGTTGTGCTTCGCTAAGCGCTTCATCCGCCACTTTGCACAACCAAGCGACCGTCGATTTGAGGTTTTGAAGTTTCCACCTGCTCACAATTCGAAGGGTGTCCTTGTCCAGCTTCACGGTCGGCTCGTGGTCGGGGTTATCGATCGCCCCGACCTGTTTCAGCATTTCTCTGGCCAATTCGCTCATCGCTCTAGTCTCCTTCCTTGATTGATGATTTGCCCACTCTTGACGGCGCAACTGTGCTTCATAGAGATAGGGACACAAGCGAGCAAAACGTACGCGCCGGGAACGTACTAGGGCGACTGCCACCTGTGTGCGTACCGCGATTCATCGACGCGGTCGATGCCGGGACGCTCGGGTCAGCCGATGGAATTCCGATCCATCCGCGGGATCATCGAAGAGCGCCTTTCGGTCGGAGCGGGATAGAGACGTTGTGGCTCGATCGCAGTTCTTGTCTTTCGGAGCCTTATCGATACGCTCGCGTCTGCGCGGGAATGCAGCGTTATACCTTCTCATACCGACTCCGAGCAGCTGGATCAGAATCACGAAGGGAAGCGCGATTCCCAGCGCCGCATACGGGATCAAGATCGCGCCTGTCGCGGAAGAGCCCGCCTGGGGCGCTAGTCCCAGGACGCTAAGCGTGGCCACGCACAACGCGAGCGCCGCTCGCGACAGTCCCCGAAGGCCCATCCTGGGAAGTACGCTCCAGGTCACGACGAGAACGACAAGGAAAATCATAAGACCGGCGATGGTAGTGGTTATCATGGCGGGGCTCCTTTTAGTGGAAAAGATTCGTGCTTGACTTCGCGGGTTGCCCGCGAAGGAACTCGGGGCGCTACTAATAGTGGATACGTGACGGGAAAACGTACGCGTCGACACGTTAGAGGTAAATTCGAAGATCGGCCAGCTTCACCTGGAGGTAAGCGCACGCGCGCCGGACCAGTTCACTCACCGTTTCATGGCGATTCTCACACGCGAGCCGTGTCGCTGCCTCGCTTCGGGTCAGGCCCAGGTGGCACCGGAGCGCGAACGCCTTGGCCGCACGGGCGTCAACGGCCTCAAGCTCCTCGAGAGCCTGGCGTATGCGAAGGTCGATCTCATCGGCAGAGGCACGTTGTCGGGGATCTTGAGGGCGTCTGTGAATCATCCGATTTCATCTTTGTAGGCCATGAGGATTTGTTCGCGGCGTTGGTGTCTACGTCTACGGCTCTGAAAGGCGTTGGCGATGAGGGCCCGTACGCGATTTCGTGGCTCTCGTTGAGTTCGGACCTCTTCCCATTCGGGAAGTAGAGTTTCCCAGGCTTCGCTAAGCGCTTCGTCCGCCGTCGGCATCCAGGCCGGGATGCCCGCCGTGCAAGAGAACCGCCGCTCGAAGTGCTCGGCCAACCATCGCTCCCCAAGGATCAACTCCAAGAGCGCGTCGCCGCCGGTCCGGGTCGACTTCTCCTGCGGGTCAAGTTTCTCGGTATAGCTGGTCATGATTTTGTCCGCCGAAATCCGTTGTCGTCCTCGGGTTTGAACGCAAGTTCCGCGGAAGCGCTCCACGGGCTCCAATGTCGGAACTGCCTGACCATGATTCTCTGTTTCGCTGGCTCGGTGTTCCTTCAGGTTCACCGGCTCGTTCAAGACCAAGTTCGAATCCTGCGGCGCCTGAGAACATGCTGAAAAATTGTTTTTCACTTTTATCATGTTGTGTCGCTAAGGGATTGTTTTTCATTCCTCAAAGCGCCCTCTTCGTTGAGTCAGACTCGATTTCAGAAAACGATTGGGGGGAGCGTACCTGAATGTGACGTTCATGTCTTCCAGATGATTCGGAAATTCTTAGCAGATAATCTGGGAATTGAGAGTGTGTGACCAACTGTCCGGCGAACCAACGAACTTCACATGCGAGCGCGGAGTATCAAGCCAGTAACCCTTTGGAAGTCTGCCGCGAATAAGGGGGAATCCACTCTGAGCCAATTCGGAAATTGTAGGTTCAAGAAACTTCATGATTTCCGGTGCTGCCTTTGCGGCCGCCTCGTCGTGATGGAATATCTCCCCAAACGCAAAAAAGGCTTGTTCGAAGTCCTCAGGACGGCAGATTGCCTCATCCCCATCTGATGTGCGGATTCCGGACGAAAGCGATCGGTCATTCCGATTGAAAAAGATCACCGAT
>JAPYPO010000061.1:7859-14444 GCA_029937645.1 Candidatus Hydrogenedentota bacterium | reverse complement strand
GTGAAGGTGAAGGTGAAGGTGAAGGTGAAGGCGAAGGCGAAGGTGAAGGCGAAGGTGAGGGAGAAGGCGAAGGTGAAGAGCCGACTCCCGGATGCGGCGCCTCATGGGTAGACGGGGCGCCTGTTTCCGAGGCGAAAGGCGACCTACTCCTAATCATTCTTTGCATAGCAGCGATTCTATTCCATCGGCGCGGAGGGCAACTCTGCGCTCAGGAGAAATGAAGCATGGAGGAATCGTGGATCCCGAGTATCAAGTTGGGCAACTTCGGTCGCTTTGAGTTTTATTTTCTAGCGATGGATCCACGCCAACAATCGGGTTCCCAACGTCGCTGCTGACTTCTCGGCAGACTCGTGTTAAAGTAAGGCCATCGGCGCTAGAGAGATGGAGCAGTGATACGATGGACGTTGTGGAGCAACTTGGACAAAGCGACCTGTTCGCAGGCCTCGGCTTGGACAGTATCAAGCTGATTGCCCAGCGCTTCGAGGAGGTGGCCTGCAAGGCCGATACGACCCTCTTCAATGAAGGGGACGACGGTGACACGTTTTACCTCATTGCCGAGGGTGAGATGTCCGTCCTCAAGGGCGACGGTATCTGTCAACGCGAACTGGCGTGCATCGGGCCCGGAGAAGTCTTCGGGGAAATGGCCCTCATTTCGAACGACCCCCGAACGGCGACGCTGAGGTCGCTGACCGACACGACCCTCCTCCGGCTCAGGCAGGACGACTTCACCATCCTCATGGACCAGGACGAGCGTTTTGCCCAACGCATCTTACGTCTCATCACGCAGCGCTTACGGAAAACAACCGATCTGACATCCCAGGCCCTCCTCCAAGCCCACAAAGGGCTCATCATATCCCTGGCGCAACTCGCCGAATCGCGGGACGCCGACACGGGTGCCCATCTCTACCGCGTGCGCGATTACAGCACTCTCTTGTCCAAACTCCTGGCCGAGGATCCACGATTTGAGGATGAGATCTCGCAGGGGTTTATTGATGCCATCTACAATGTGTCGCCCCTCCACGATATTGGCAAGGTCGCCATTCCCGACGGCGTGCTGAAGAAAAACGGCAAACTGACGAGCGACGAATTCGATCTCATAAAACGCCACACAACCATCGGCGCCAAATCAGTAGACACCGTCCTAGAATATTGCGACCTGGAAATGTTTCACATGGCCCGCGACATCGTCGTGGCCCACCACGAGCGATACGATGGAGCGGGCTATCCCGCTGGACTCGAAGGCGACGCCATCCCTTTGGCCGCGCGCATCTTGACCATCGTTGACTTTTACGACGCCCTCCTGTCCGTGCGCGTATACAAAGCGGCCTTCTCCCATGAAAAGGTCATCGAGGCGATTCGCGAGGAAGCCGGGGCGAAATTCGATGCTCGTATCGCCGGTATCATGCTCGACAACGTCGACCAGTTTTACGCCATCCACCTCGAGTACGCCGACAAGGACACGCCAACGTCCGAGTAACGGTTCGCCCGGCTGAAGAGAATGTAACGCTTAGGCGAAATGGGTCGTCGGCAAAAAAAAGGTCGAAGCCGCGTCAAGTCATTACGATCTTCTTACTAAAAGGGAGAGGTATGGTTGTAGGCGTTCCAAAGGAAATTAAGGCGGATGAAAACCGGGTGGCACTGCTTCCCTCGGGTGTGGGGGCTTTTGAGGCGCACGGGCATACCGTGCTGGTCGAGTCTGGCGCGGGGGTTGGGAGCGGCGTTTCCGATTCGGCGTACCGGCAGGCGGGCGCGCGCATCGTGAAGAAGACGGCCTCGATTTGGGAGCGGGCCCACCTGATTGTAAAGGTGAAGGAACCGCTCGGCAAAGAGCTTCAATTCATGCGTCCGGGCCAACTGATTTACACCTACCTTCACCTCGCCTCAAACGAGAGGCTGACGAAAAAGATGTTGCGAAAAAGGTTACCGGTATTGCCTACGAGACCATCCAACTCGACGACGGCTCCCTTCCGCTCCTCACGCCGATGAGCGAAGTGGCAGGCCGCCTCGCCGTGCAGAAAGGCGCGCAGTCCCTGGAGTCCCTCGCCGGCGGGATGGGGATCCTTATTAGCGGTGTTTCCGGGGTGAAGCCGGCCGATGTCGTTATCTTGGGTGCGGGCACGGCGGGGTCGAACGCGTGCCGCGTCGCCGTGGGAATGGGGGCGCACGTCTCCGTTCTCGATATCAATCCTCCGCGTCTCGCGAAGTTGTACGACGCGATGAATGGCCGCGTCACGACCATCATGTCGAACCGCGCGAATATTGAAGAGGAGTTGTCGCACGCCGATCTGGTGATTAGTACGGTGCTGGTTCCCGGCGCGCGGACGCCTCGCCTCATTACCCGTGGCCTCATCAAACGAATGCGGGAAGGTTCGGTATTTCTCGATATCTCGATCGACCAGGGCGGCAGCTCGGAAACATCCCGCCCGACCTCTCATCACGATCCCGTCTACGTGGTAGACGGCGTGGTCCATTACTGTGTGGCAAACATGCCGGGCGCCGTGCCGCGCACCTCGACGTACGCGCTCACCAACGTGACGCTGGAATATGGCCTTATGTTGGCCGACAAAGGCCTGGGAGAAGCGGTCGCAGAGAGTGCGCCGTTGCGCCGGGGCATCAATACCCACGATGGGCGAATCTTTCATGAAGGCGTTGCCCAAGCATTTGGGTTGGAATCGTTCGAGTGGTGACGCCCATGGGTAAGACCGTAAGCTAATCAGCTTCGGAAAAAACTTGGGCGCTGAAGCGGTAGAGTTCTACGCTATCGCGCTCCCAAGACCGATCCTCAATCCTCGCCTTCTTGCACAGGGCATCCAGGAATTCTTCCACGCACCAGTTTCTCTCGGAAGCCACCTGGGGCAGTAAGAGTCCTTTCTTCTTCCCGTCTACGATGTACAAGCCGTCGCGGCCGATCACGATCTCTTCGAGGCGATGAATTTTTCGGAAAGGGGTGCCGGGCTCGTCGCCCGGTCGTAGCGCCGAGACTTCGATGGATATCTCGGGCAATTCATCGCGTGTCACGGGAGGAAAGCGGGGATCTTTTGAGGCCGAGCGAACGGCGCTAAGACAGACGGCGTCCGTCAACGGCTTTGGCTCCGTAATGACGCCAATGCACCCCCGCAATTCGCCGCGTTTTCTCAGGGTGACAAAAGCCCCAAGCTTCTGATGCAGCGCATCCGTAAGTTCGAGTTCGTCGAGATCCCCGGTATCGCGCCCGCCAAGGTATTGGCGCAACGAGGCGCGCGCGAGCTTAAGGAGAACCATCTCCTCACCCGCCGTCAAGAATTTTTCTTCTCCGAAGTTCATGCTCTCGTAACGCGCCTCCGTGAGGTCCGGGGGAACACGATAACCCTCTCCATAGATTATACTGCAGGCGGAATCGGAAATCTCCAACGAAGTAGGTCTCAGTTTTCTATTCTTCCTCACGGATGTGCCACCGAAACCGCTGAGTTCTCCGGGCTAACGGTCCGCGGATCTATCTCCGCGTATGCGAATTCAGCTATAGTGCCCGCACGATGCAGTAATTTAGGGTGCAGTTCTGCCATTACCGCTTCAGAGGCCAGGGCTTGGCCGCGTACGCTTTCAGCGTAAACCGCCGAAGGGTAACCGCGAAGAGGGGTTCTTGGAAATTTCAGCGGTAGTCACAGAACTGCACCCGTACTTTATTCAGTTGGTGGGAGGCCAGACATGACATTCGTAGTGCTACTATCCCTCCTATTGGCGGCCGAAGGGGAAGGCCGCATGTTTGCGCTTGAAGCCGGCGCGAGCGTTTGGGATGTGACCGCAAGCGATTTCAACGGCGACGGAATTAAGGACATTCTCGCCCTTTGCAGCGCCGAAAAAAGCGCGACACCGGAACGATTTGTCCAGCTTTTCGCGTCGAGGCCAGACGGGACTTATCAAAAAAAACCAACGTGGACGATGAAGTTACCCCCGAATTCGGGCACGCTGTTTCTCGCGGAGGTGGACGGCGAAGCGCCCGAAGAGTTGGTTGCGATGTCGCATCTCGGCGCGGATGTGTACCGATTCACCAAGGCTGGATTCGAGCTGTCGCAGACGGTTACGTTTGCCTCCTTGTTGCCCACGGGTTCGCGGGAACCAATTTTTCTGCGTGATGTCGCTACAGATCTCGACGGCGATGGCCGCGACGAGTGGCTCCTTCCCGCTGCGCTGGGGTATGAGATTCGCACGCCCGAAGGCCTCGTGGCGGAAGTAGCCTGCGATGTCGTTAGCGAAATATCGAGCGGAACGAGTATCTCCATCTCACACCGCCTGCCGTCCTATGTCGCGTTTGATGTGCCCGGCGAGAAAAATAGGGCGCTTGCGTTCCTCTCAGACCGCTACGCCGATTTCGCCCACGGGCCAAACTGGTCGCAGCGCGTTAGGTTTACCGTCCCCCGCAAGCTGGGCGACAGTTGGGACGCGAACACCCGCATGTCCGACGTCAACAACGACGGCTTGCCCGACTTAATCGTCACCCAAACCCAGGGCACCATGAACATGACGGTTCTTACGCAAGTGTACTTGGCCAATGCCCCCTTCAAATATCCTAAGAAACCAACGGCCGCTTTTGAATCGAAAGGCGCATTTTCGACACCCTACCTGGCCGATGTGGATGGGGATGAGAAGTTGGACATGATAAACATTTCCATTCCAATTGGGATCCGGGCCTTCGTCAACTTTTTTGTCCGCGGCAAGTTTTCGATTCGAGGGTCGGTTTACCTATTCGATGGCGACGGCTTTCCAACGACACCGTCGTATACGAGAAACCTAACCCTCAACGCGCCGGATGGCCGCGAGCAGGTCTCGTTTGCCATGGGCGACTTCAATGGGGACGGCTTGCTGGACGCCGCCTATGGCAGCTCCACGGATCGCCTATCGATAAACCTCGGAAACAAGGAAACCTTCCTATCTTCTAAGCCGTGGAAAACCTTCGAAATCTCCACCTTTGGCATTTCCCAGCACATCAAACTGGACGGCAACGATCGGGAGGATATCGTCCTCCACCATCCGAGCACGGACGAGCGGAATCGCATTGATATCGTCGTGTTTTAGCGCGGCTCAAGGCCGGACGCCGGTTTCCCGTTAATAGTAGCAGAGCGACCGCAGACCCGGAGCGGCTAAGATCGAGCCGTTTTCGCGGTCATTGCCCTTCGATGAGCGTCGTGTTAAACTTGTATAGTATGAACCGCCAGAGGGACTTCGCATACTACATAGTGTATTATTTGCGAGAATACCGCCCCTGGCGGGAATCGTCGCCAAGAGCCAGGATCGCTAGATGACGCCCGAAGAACCTACACAACCGCCTGATGAACCAGCCGCCGATGACGGCGACGCCCTTGATCAGGATGCGCTCGATGCCCTAATCGCCGGAGGTGGCATCGATCCTCCCGAGGCCAAGCCGAAGCGGCCCCCACGGCTGCTTGACCAAGGGGAACTCGACGCGCTCCTGGAAGCGACGGCCTCCAAGCCGCCACCGAAACGGGCGTCGATGCCAACGGGCGAGCGCCCCCCCATTGAACGCGAGGCCATTCAGGATCAAGGCATCTTGGAGGCTCTCTTGGGGCCCCACTACCAGGATTGGCAGGCATCCAGGCCCGAGACGCCCTCTTCGAGTCCGCCGGATGGTGGGAAACCCGATCCGCTGATGAGCCAAGAGGAACTCGACTCATTTCTGGAAGCCGAAGTCAATCGCCCCCAAGCCCCACAGAACGCGGAACTACCTACGGGTGAACGACCGCCCATTGAGAAGGAGGAGATTTCCGATCCTAAAATCACGCGAGCCCTAATGGGGCCGTACTACGAAGGATCAGCGGCTCCGGAGAAAACCGGCGATAGTGAGACGGACGAAGACGCGGGCGGCGCGATGAGCCAGGGCGCGTTGGATGCGCTACTCGCGGGGGGGCTTGATGCTGTTCCCGATGAGGAAGGCGTGGAGCAGACGGCGGACACCCCGGAGGACGACAGCTCAGCGGCAATGGATCAAGAGGCTCTCGACGCGCTCTTGTCGGCGGGTATCTCGGACGATGATAATGCTTCCCCGGCGGGTACTGAAGCCTCACCCGCAGCCACCGATCAAGCAGGGGGGTTGCTCGAACAAGCTGACGTGGAAGCGATGCTCGAAGCGCAAGCGGCGCAACCCGAGCGCCCGCGCGAAGACCTGCCGACGGGGCCGCGTCCCCGCATCCTAAAGGAGCGAATCGAAGACAAGGAAATGCTCAAGGCGCTGCTCGGCCCCGACTTCGACGACTACGAAGTCCCCGTCGACGACGAGACGGGCCCGACTTCGACGCTGGCACCCTTGTTAGATCAAACGGAACTGGACACGCTCCTCGCGAATCAAAAAACGGAGCCCAGGGAAGATCAGGTTATTGACCCGGACGCTCCGAGGCCCGAGATTGAAAAGGAGCCTATCACCGATCCGGCAGTCCTTGCGCTGCTCATGGGCACGGACGCGGTTTCCGCTACCGACGACGCGGTCGATTCGGAGGAAACCGATGAGGCCGCGATGGGGCAGGACGCTATTGACGCGCTGCTCGCGGGAGCATCAGACGACGAGCCCGCCGAAGAAGACGAGGGCCCGATGGG
>JAPYPO010000061.1:0-7759 GCA_029937645.1 Candidatus Hydrogenedentota bacterium | reverse complement strand
CGAGGGCCCGATAGGCCAAGACGCAGTGGACGCGTTACTCTCCTCGGCGCTTGCGGAAAGCGTCTCGGCTGATGACACGGCGCAAGACCCTGTGCTTGAATCCGAGATGAAAGGGTTGGAGGCTGCTGACGAAGATTCGCTATTGAGCGATGGGGGCAGCGAAGAAACCCTTGATGACTCCGATATGGAGGAGCGGCTCGACGGTCCCGACGCGTCCAGCGATCAGATCATCGACGGGCAGTCGGAGGTGGACGCCCTCATATCGGAAATGGCTACCGAGGAGGCGCAAGCCCCGCCCGCCCCGCCATCGACTGCGGCAAAGGGGCAAGTCGGTGGAGAGAATGTCGCCGCAGCGGGCAGCACGGAGGCAGAAGACGATGATCTCCTCTCGCAAGACTTGCTTGCCAACCTCCTGAAGGACGCGCAAGCTGAGGAAAGCGGTGAAACGGCCCCTGCCGAGGAAGCGGCGGCGCCAGGCGCGGAGACGCCTGAGCCCGAGCCTGAACCTGCGAAAGCAGGATCGAAGCGTCCCAAGTTTGCGATAAAGCTTCCAGCCTTTACCGGTGCGCTCTTAACGGTTGTCAATAATGAGTTTCCCCGTATTGCCGCGAGCCTGATTATGGGTTCTGCGCTGGGGCTCGGGACCTTCGGGTTTCTATCTTCCCATCAGATGCGTAGTGCGTCAGAAGCGGATCTTGTCAATTTTTCTGTGGAACAGTCTTCAAATCTTGACAGTGCGATAATTAGCGCGCGCGAATTCATGGAGTTGGGATTCTTTAACGATGCTGCCGAGGTATTGGGAAACGCGTTGGAAAACGCCCCGCCGAGTCCGCGGGCCAATGACGCCCAATACCTTCGCATCGAAGCCATGTACCGCGATCTCCCCCAAGCCTTGACCGACCGCATGACCGCGCCTATTCACGGGGAGATCGACCGGGCGCTCGAAACGGCCCGAGCCCACCCGCGCGCGCCGGAAGCGCTCTATTGGAAAGCGCGGGCCTACGAGCGCTCGAATAATCTTCCGGCAGCGCGGACGGCCTATCGGGACATCATCGAGGATTTCGTGGATGTCCCGAATATGGATGAAGTCCTTTTCGCTTACGGATCGCTCGAGTTGGAAACGGGCAGCCCGGAGCTGGCCCGCCGACTTTTCAACGATCTGCTGCAACAATACCGGTCTTCGCCGCTTGCCGCGCCGGCCCGACTAAAACTTGGAGAGAGTCTTGTTGCCCTCGGTGAAACGGACGAGGCGCGTGAAGTCTTCAACCGTGCCGCCCAAGCCGCGCCCGATACCCGGCTTGGCGCTCAGGCCTACGAACGCCTCGGGAGAATCGCCTTCGATGCCGGAAATTTTTCCGAGGCTATCGACGAATTGGAGGCACGCCTAGAAACGGCGACGACCATCGAAGGCAACGACATCATCAATCTTCTGCTGGCGAAGGCCTACCGGGCGGAAGGCCGCCTGGAGGATGCGCGGACGATCTTAAACGAGCTGCTCGACTTTTTCCCCGAAACCGAGGTTACCCCCGAAGCCATCGTTGAACTGTCGCAGGTGTTGCGCGATCTGGGGAACACCGAGGGCGCAGTTCGGATCGCGACGCAGGCGGTCCAGCGATTCCCCACCTACATCCCCGGACTACGCAATGCTATCAATCTGCTCGGCGATGCCGGGTACGCGCCGTCCGCCTGGCGCGCGGTCATCGCAGCCCACGCGATGGGCGTACGCGATCCGCAACTGCTTTTGGCGGCCGGGCGCTACTTTCAGAGCAACGGCGCACCGGGCCAAGCGATGGAAGCGTATCGAATTCTGAATCGCGAGTTTGCTGACACGACCGAGGCGCTCGACGGCTCTATCGAGTTGGCGACGGCGGAATACGCCGCAGGTTCGATCGACGAGTCCATGTCTCGTCTGGAAAATCTATATTCCCTAACCAATGGGAAGCCTCAGCGCCTACCCGTTCTCACGGCGATGGCGGAGATCTACCAAGATTTGGGATTGCTCACCAACGCCCGCGCGGTCTACGAAGAAATAGCAGGCGTAACCACCGATCCCACTCAAATTGCCCAGTCCGCTATGGCCCTCCTTGACGCCGACGCGTTGGCGGAGGGGTTGGGCGTTGCGGCGCGTGTCGACATCGCCAGCCTCGACGCGCGCATGGCCTACGACTTTCTCGTCCGGCAGGGAGACGCGTTGCTGCGCGTCGATCAACAACGCGCCCTCGCCAAGATGGAACAAGCCTTCGAGTCCTACCCCGGCGAACGGACCTCGGAGGGAAATCAGCAGCTATTGGAAACGTACCTCGGATCCGGCCTGACGGTGCGCGCGCGAATCGTAGTCGCCGAATTGGAAGCGAAAGCGAAGCGCGCTCCCGTCGAGAGTCCTGCGCTGGAAAAAGCCGCGACTACCTGGGGCGACTACTTGTTTGATCGACGAGACTATCGCGCGGCGGCGGACGCATACGCAAAGGCGCTCGGGAATGCCGCCGTCGCATTCGAAGGGACGGCCGCGCCCGTGGTGATGTCCGAATTGCAACAATGGGCTCTCTACCAACGTGCAAACGCCTTGTTCAACTTGAATGACCTTCGTGGCAGCGCAGATTTGTTTGATCGTGTCGCCGCCATGGGCTCCGATTGGTCGGACGAAGCGGCCGCCAAAGCGCGACTCGCCCGGCTGGAACTTCGGAGGCTTCGGAGCGATCCCGGCCCCGGTGGACAGGCAGGATGAGCGGACAGGATCGTACGCCCGCGATCGTAGACAGGATGGCTGATTTTTTTTCACGGCATAACGCGCGACTTGAGAAAGCGCTGGCCGAATCGGGCAGCTTTTCCGGGGAGATTCCCGAGAAAGACCTGAGCGCCTTCGCCGACGCGCGGGCGCTGTTCGTGAAAGAGACGCAGATTTTCGAGCGCGAATTCGCCGTTCTAAAAAGGGAATGGGATCTACACTTGTCCATCTCCGAGTCTGATCGGGAACGAATCCGCCGGAGCGCCGACGAGGCGAAGGCCCTCGTCGAAGGGTTGGGCGAACGGCTTGCTCGCGATGAAAGCCAAGTGGCCGCAGCCATGGAATCGATCAAAGCCTCTATCGGAACGCTACGAAGGGGCAAGGGGCACGCCGAAAAGTATAAACTGGGGGACACGGGTGGCTCGAGGGGAGTGGATAGAAAAGCATGAGCGAATCAGAATCGCAAGCGCGGGTTGAACCGGAACTCCCGGCGATGCAGGGCATGGATGCCCAGGCGCTGAAGGAGGCCTTCGAACTGTTCACCGAAAGCTCAAGGGCCATGGAGGAATCCTACCGGCGCCTCGAGGAACGGATGCGCTCGATGGATCAGGAGTTGCAGCGGAAAAACCAAGAGCTGGCGTTGGCCAAGGACTACCTTAATTCAATTTTAGACAGCATGTCGGACGGAATGATTGCAGTAAACACCGATGGCGTCATAACGAATTTTAACCCGGCCGCAGCCGCGATTCTCGGCTACGGTCCCTCGGAACTTATCGGCGAGACCTACCGCGACGTGTTCGGGCATCAATTCTCCATCGGGCGCGGTTTCCGGGCACGAGAACTGAGCGCAAAGGACGGCTCGGCCGTCCCCATCAGTGAAAGCAATTCGCCGATTGCGGACAGCGCCAATTCCCGGCTGGGCTCCGTGAAAGTATTCCAGGATCTCCGCGAAATCGAATCGTTGCGTGAACAGGTTCGCCGGAAGGATCGGCTCGCGGCGATCGGCGAAATGGCGGCGACGGTCGCGCATGAAATTCGCAACCCCCTGGGCGGCGTGCGCGGGTTCGCCAATCTTCTCCAACAGGATATCGATCCCTCCGATGATCGCGCCCGCCTGGTCGAAAAAATTATCGAGGGTACGAAAAATTTGGACCGGGTTGTCAATGAATTGTTGGAATACACGCGACCGGTGGAACTGCGCCAAGAGCGGGTCTTGTGTGCGGATATGGTCGACAGCGCCATCGGCTACGCCTCGATCGACACGTCTCGGGTCACCACAAAAAACCAGGTTGATCCAAAACTTTCCATTACTGTGGATCAGCATCGAATGCGGCAGGTGCTTCTGAATATTTTACTGAACGCGAAGCAAAGCATTGAGGGTGAGGGAACCATCGTAATCCGCACGGAAGTACACAGCGGTTTTCTAGACCTATCGGTGAAAGATAGTGGATGCGGAATTCCTCAGGAGCGAATCGAGCATCTCTTTTCGCCCTTTTTCACCACGAAGGAAAAAGGAACGGGTTTGGGTCTGGCGGTGGCCTCGAAGATTGTCGAAGGCCACGGCGGGAGCCTTGAAGTAACCAGCACCGTGGGGGAAGGGTCCATATTTCATGTACGCCTTCCCTTGGGAGAATAGTACCTATGCGAAAGTCGCGCATTTTAGTAATCGACGACGAAGATCTCATGCGCGAGTATGTGGAGGAGGCCTTGCGCCGCTGCGGCCACGAGGTCGATACGGCGTCCGGCGGCCGCGACGGCTTGGCGCTGCTTCAGACGAAGGCGCACGACGTGGTCGTCACGGATTTGAAGATGGCGCCCATGGATGGCCTCGAAGTCGTCCGCTCGGCCAAGGCCGAATTTCCGGACACGCGCTGCATTGTCATGACAGCCTACGGAACCATCGAGACGGCCGTCGAAGCGATGCGCGACGGCGCGGACGATTACATCCTGAAGCCATTTTCGCCGGATGAACTGGAGCTGGCCGTCGAGCGAGTTCTGGAGAAACGGCAACTCGCTCAGGAAAATCAATACCTGCGTAAGGAACTCAACGCCGACTTCGATTTCCACGCCATGGTCGGCGAGAGCAAGGCCATGGCCGACGTATACACTCATGTGCAGAAGGTGGCCGATAGCCGGGCGACGGTGCTCATCCGCGGTGACAGCGGGACGGGCAAGGAACTCGTCGCCAGGGCGATCCATTATTCCGGCAACCGCAGCGAGCGGCCCTTCATCAAGGTCAATTGTGCGGCCCTCTCTGCGGGCCTCCTTGAGAGCGAACTGTTTGGACACGAGAAGGGCGCGTTTACCGGCGCTCATGATCGCAAGATTGGCCGCTTCGAATTGGCCGACACCGGCACACTGCTTCTGGACGAAGTAAGCGAGATGAATCTTGACCTTCAGCCCAAGCTTCTACGCGCCCTCCAGGAACGGGAGATCGACAGGGTCGGCGGAAATCACTCGATCGAAGTGGACACACGGATCATCGCGACCTCGAACCGAAACTTAGAGTTGGCCGTGGATAACGGGGAAATGAGGGAGGATCTATTTTTTCGCCTGAACGTAATCCCCATACAAATCCCACCGCTCCGGGAGCGCAAAGAGGATATCCCGGCGATGGCCGAACTCTTCCGGCAGCGCTACGCCACGGAAAACGGACGGCCCATGGGGCCCCTGTCTTCGCCTGTGTTGGCTGCGCTTGCCGAATACGACTGGCCGGGCAACGTCCGCGAACTTCAAAATGCCATCGAACGCGCCGTGGTCCTAGCGTCCTCGAACCTACTTTCCATCGAAGATTTTTCGTTCCCCGGAATCGGCAAGAGGCAAAACGAAGAAAATTCCAATGGGCTTCAGGCCGGCAAGACGGTCTCTCAAATGGAAAAGGAGCTCGTACTCAAGACCCTTGAGCATTGCGGAGACAACCGCACTCGGGCCGCCGAAATGCTCGGGATCAGTGTGCGCACCATGCGCAACAAGCTCAAGGAATACGGCCAATAGCGGGGAATTCCCCGCGGATCCGGGAGCGCCATCCGATATGTCCGATCCCACAGTCACTTCACCGCGAACCCTAGAGACGCTGCGTTTTGATACGCCGCTTCCTTACGGGGAGGCCTATGCCATTCAGATTGCGAAGCGAGATGCGGTTCAATCCGGCACCGGACCCAACACACTCCTGTTGTTGGAACATACGCCTACCTTTACGCTTGGGCGAAACTCGGACGAAAGCCACCTCCTTCGGAATCGCGAACAGCTTGCGGGACTCGGGATCGAAGTCTGCGAAGTCGATCGCGGCGGCGACGTAACCTATCATGGGCCCGGGCAGTTGGTCGCCTATCCCATTCTCGATCTCAATCATTGGAAAAAATCCCTTAGTCGCTACTTGCGCAAATTGGAGCAAGTCCTGATCGACCTACTGACGGACTACGGTATCGAAAGCGGGCGCATCGAAGGGTATACCGGGGTGTGGGTTGATGGCGCGAAGATTGCCGCCATCGGGGTTGGTGTTCATCGCTGGGTGACGTATCATGGTATCGCACTCAACGTCGATCCAAACATGGAGCATTGGGGCCTAATCGTTCCCTGCGGAATTCCCGACAAGCCGGTGACGTCGTTTCGGCAGTTACTCGGGGAGCCCCCAGAACTCGCCGATCTAATGGACGCGTACGAACGCAATTTCCGCGCGCACTTCGCGTAGAAAATTTTCCAGAAGCCATCACCGGGTCTCAGCAGAGACACTCGGGAGTAATTCTTTCGTGAGTAATTCAGCCGATCTCATTATCGCCAACAGGGTAAATGCCGTGCGCCAACGCCTGGGCCTCTGGTTGCGCGACAGCCACGCCTTCGTTCGATTCACGGGGCCCGATGTCGCGTCGTGGCTGCACAGCCAGACCACGAACGATGTGGAAACCCTCGAATCCGGTGAAGGCCATGCCAACGCTTTGCTCGACCGCCAGGGCCGCCTGCAGGCGCACTTCACGTTGCACCGATGGGAAGATGAGTACTGGATGATTGTCGAGAAGGCCCAGCAGGAACACTTGTTGCAACTTCTCGATGATCACCTTTTTGTCGAAGACGTTACTATCCATCGAGAGGAAGACGAACTCGAACAGCTTGTCGTTCAGGGGCCGATTACCTTACCCTTTCTCGTTGCTTCCCTGAAACTTAAGTCGGCCGCCGCGGCCCACCCCTTCCCCTCCGAGGAATTCGGATGCCATCCTGTGGAAGTGATGGGCCACGAGGCGCTGGCTTTCCGGTTGAGCCTCACGGGAGAGGATGGGTATGTTTTCCTCCTGGAGGCCGGCGAAGGCCGTATGCTTTACAACAAACTTTTGGTCACGGGTTCGATCGAAGGTATCCAAAGAATCAAACCCAACATTCAAGAGGTTCTCCGTGTGGAGGCGGGCCTTCCACAATTCGGAATCGACATGGATCAAACCTGCCTGATCCCCGAAACCACGCTCGAGCGCAGCGCCATTAGTTATGAAAAAGGCTGTTACCTCGGCCAGGAAGTCGTGGCACGGCTCAGGGCCTACGGCTCGGTGAAGCAGGCGCTGATGGGGCTCGAATTTTCTGGAGAGCCCGAAACGCTGCCCGAAGTTGATACGCCGCTGATCGCCGAGGGCAAGAAAATCGGGCGAATCATGAGCAGCGTGTACAGTCCGACACTGGACGCCCCCATCGCCCTGGCCTACCTCGACCGAGAACACCGCACGCCTGGATTGGATCTGTCGTTTACGGCGGGCTCCCAGGCCTACGAGGCGACGGTGCGGGTTCTTCCCCTTGTCCATTCGTCTTCGCGTAGCGAGAGGGCCCAGGAACTGTATGAAGCGGCGCTCGGGCTTTTTGAACAAGACCTCGACGATAAACACGGGGCCGCGATTCCGTTGCTGGAAGAGGCGATCCTCCTTGATCCGGCCTATGAAGATGCCTACGAAGCGCTGGGCGTAATTCTCAACCGCCACCAGCGCGTGGACGAAGCGATCGGGTACATGCGGAGGCTGGCCCTACTCAATCCCGAATGCATCATGGCGCACACGA
>JAPYPO010000607.1 GCA_029937645.1 Candidatus Hydrogenedentota bacterium | reverse complement strand
ATGACATCCAGGAGGGCCGGGAATGGTACGTGAAACATCTCGGCGGAACGATTCCAGAGGGCTCAACCGATATCTTCATGCTGGGCGACACCGTATTCAAGATTCGCAAGCCGGATGGCGAAATTTATAACGGTGAGTTTACAAGCAACGCGGGAACAGCGATCGATCATATCTCCTTTTCCGTGCCCAACGTTCAGGCCAAGATGGATGAACTCGAGGCAGCGGGGATTAAGGTAAAGCGGTGGGGCACTCATGGGAAAAAGCTCGAGGCCTTGGCCGGCGTCTTTACCGACCCATGGGGAACCAAGATAGAAATCCTCAAAGACGACGACCTCCTGGGCTTCCATCATGTGCACTTGAAATCGCCATACCCGAAGGATACCGCGGAATGGTACGCAAACGTCCTCGGCGTCGAAGTGGGCCGCTACAAGAACTTGACCCAGATCTACGCCTTACGCTTCGACAGCATGTATATTTTCGTGCAGCGTGCGATTCACGCGTTGAAGCCTGCTGACAAAAGCTCGATTGAGCATTTCAATATGAAGCTTCCCGATTTTGAAGCGCAGATCGACCGCCTGAAAGGGATGGAGGATATCGAATTCTTGCACGGCCTTCACAGCCACACAGGGCATATGCGCGCGACGGTCATTGGGCCGGATGGAGTTACCGTTGAGTTGAAGGATAACCTGCCCGACTAACACTGCGCTTTTCGGCGACCGGTGGTCAGGCTCGGATTTGGGCCCGCCCGCCGTGCGCTACATTGCAAGCTAATTCTAACTTGGAGAGGAAATCAACCATGAAAAATGCAATCCTGCGACTCACAATTCGGGCGGCCCTGGCGGTCGCAGTTGTTTCGCCCATGTGGGCGATGGCATCGGATTTGGATCACATCCACCTGACCGCGTCTGACGCCAAGGCGGCAACGGAATGGTACGCGAAGCATTTCGACGGGACCATTCCAGAGGGGTCCTCCGGCACCGTGCATTTCGGCGACACGGTGATGGACATTCGCGAAGCGGACGGCGAGTTTATCAGCAGCGCCGGCACAGCAGTTGACCACATCTCTTTTTCCGTGCCCAACGTTCAGGCCAAGATGGACGAACTCCAGGAAGCGGGCATCAAAGTGAAACGGTGGGGTACGCACGGGAAACGACTCGAGGCATTGGCCTGCGTGCTTACCGACCCGTGGGGAACGAAGATAGAAGTCCTTAAAGACGACGATCTCCTGGGTTTCCACCATGTGCATATAAAATCGCCATACCCGAAGGATACTGCGGAATGGTATTCGAACGTCTTTGGCGTGGACGTCGGACGCTATAAGAATTTGACGCAGATCTACGCCTTGCGTCTTAACAGCCTATATATTTTCGTGCAGCGCGCCATTCACCCCCTCAAGTCTGTCGCCGACAGCTCCGTCTACCATATCGGCATGAAGGTGAACCACTTCGACGCGAGCATGAAAAAGCTACAGGCGATGGACACGAACTTCTTGAAAGAGATCCACAGTTCTGGAGAGCACATGCACGCGACTGTCGAAGGCCCCGACGGAGCGGTGCTTGCAATAACAGATATCGTTGCCGACTAAGGCGATACCTTTTAGCGACTGGGGGGCGGGCTTCGGCCCGCGCCCCCCAGTTCGCGCGTAGACCTTTGTATCCCCTCCATGGACTACTTAGTCCTTCCCCACCTCTTTATTGTACCGCTTCGCGCACTCCGTGCAATCGTTTTCGATTCGAAAGATAGAATCGAGCTTCGTCACTTCGAAGACCTGTTTCATTTCCTCGCGCAGCCCGCAAACGCGGAGAGAGCCGCGTTGCGTACGTACCACATCGTTAATGCGAAGCAGCTCCGTGAGCATGGCGGTCGACATAAAATCGACTTTCTCAAAATTGAGCAGGAGGTGCGAATTCGGCCGCTTCTCGAGGAACCTGATAATTTCGTCACCAAACTCGCTGACATCGCCCATGCCGATAATCTGTTTCGAGTGGACAAAGGCGATCGCGATTTCCCCATATTTCTTGTATTCGACATTAAACACAGCGGTTCTCCTCCGTTATGCCCCCGGTTTTGAATTTATAGCACACCCGTGAATCAGAAACGAATCACCAGAGATAAGCCCGGTGAGATAACCGGGCTAAACACCGACCTTGCCTGAGCAAACCGGATCGCCGACGAGCGGCGCGTATACCCCGAAGAAGTTCCAGGCGCGCGAAGTATCACGGACTATTCTGAAGCCGGAAAAGAACCCTTCGCCCGGGATCCCGGGACACTACAAGCCTTGCCAATAAAACAGGTTGTGAAAGGCAAGCGGTACGCAACCGAGCCAGGAAACCAAGAGGGATTTTCTTGTCAGAATTTGCGCAAAATTCGCTTCCTGTGGTAGGGTGACTTATGGAGCTTGAGAGTGCGGGCCTGAGCCGCTCTAAAGCCCTGAGTCCCAACACGATGGGATTGCCGCTGGCGGAATTCGCCCGGCCAATGTAGACCGAGATTACCCATATGGACCCGTCGGCGACCGGAGCCAATGAGATTGA
>JAPYPO010000606.1 GCA_029937645.1 Candidatus Hydrogenedentota bacterium | reverse complement strand
TGGTTAGGCACGCTTCACGACATCTTAATGGAGATTCTTGCCCCTCCCCGACTGAACACGGAGGTGAAGCGTCCAAATCTTGGTATCGAGTTAATCCCAGTCCGGCCCGTCCGCCATGACGCTCGCATTGATCTCGATTAACTGCTCTGAAAGCCTCTTGACGACATCGGGGTGTTCGTCAGCTATGTCTGTTTGTTGCAGTGGATCGGTGGACAGATCGTAAAGCTCGAATCGTTGGAATCCGTCAGCTTTTAACCTCGGTATCCACTCTTCGCGGAAGCGAAAGGCTTGCAAGTGTTGACTCCGTAGCCTTTCGGCCTTCGGGTCGTCAAACGGCGTGCTAAAGAACCGGCGGGGAAAGGGGACGCCAGGATTTTCTCGTTCCTCTTCCGGCAGCGCTGCCTTGATCTGTTCTCGGAGTCGAATGATGGCGTCCACGTCAGGAAACAATTCGTCACCGAAGAATCCTAGCAGCGTATAGTCGCCTTCGCGGATCGCCGCCATCGCGCTCGTGGCCGCATTCAACGTCGGTTTGGGCCACAACCAAAACAGGGGTTGATGCCGCGCGAACTTCTCGGGATTTCCCGTCAATAGCGGGGAAATATCGGAGCCGTCCAAGTGTACACCCTCGGGCGTATCGATCCCGACGAGTCCACAAACGGTAGGTAATAAATCGACCGAGCCGGCTGGCTCACTTTCGAGCCTGCCTCCTGGAATACCGTTGGGCCAGAAGAAAATTCCGGGTGAACGAATCCCGCCTTCAAATTTCCCCCCGCTCAAACCACCATTGCGGTCGGCTCGGTAGCTGCCTTGATCTGAGGAATAGACAATGATCGTATTGTCCAGTTCGCCCATTTCTTCCAGTTTTGCAACCAATCGCGCGATCGCGCGGTCTTGGTTGTCGACTGTCCCGGAATAGATAGCGGAGCGGCTATCCAAAGGGCCGTACTGCGAGACGATCTCATCCGGCGCGGCGATGGGCATATGAGGCTCGTGGAACCAAATATGCAAGAAAAATGGAGCCTTGGGGTCGCGCTTCTCGTCAAGCCAATTGATTGCGTCGGCGACGACAATCTGGGACGCGTACCCCTCAATCTTTCCAAGAGGTTCGCCGTTGCGGTAGAAGTTCGTTGGGTTCTTGTGGCTTGGAAGAGCCATGTTCTCCGATCCGAACCAATAGTTGAAACCGTGTTTGTCGGGCGTCGGTTTCTCACGGCCGGAATAAGGCATTCCCAGGTGCCACTTGCCGAGGTGCGCGGTGTCGTAGCCGTTATCTCGAAGCACTTCGGCGATAGTTACCTCTCGCTCAAGCAAATGCGCGTTATGATTCCGATCACTAAGCACCGTGTAAACACCCGCGCGAATATGGTGCCGTCCCGTGATGGCGACGGCCCGCGAAGGCGAGCAACCGGAACATCCGGAATAGAACTGCGTGAATCGAACGCCGCGCGCGGCGAGGCTGTCCAGCGCCGGAGTCTTCACCGGACCACCGTAGCACCCTAGATCGCTTGAACCTAAATCATCGGCCATCATGATCACGACATTGGGCCGTTTCTCGGCGGCGTCGGCGGTGGCGACAAGTGTGAGGCAAGTGGAGAGGCATGTGGAAAGGACAAGGGCTGCTCGAAAATTAATCGTGCGCGTTAGCATAATCATATTTCTAAGTCTCATTGTTTGTCGGACTAACGATTCTCATATGAATCAGCCCGTGACCGCCGCGGGCGGGTCTTCTATCGTAGCGGCACACGGCGGTAGATTCAAGAGGGCTCGGCTGCCATCTTCTCTGGGGCGGAACGCTAGTTCCAGGCGCCTATTCGGGAACGGTAAGGCCTAGTTTCGTGAGGTGTGACTTCAGGGCGTGGCGCGCTAAGGGTAGGGCCTGTTTTGGCGCATCGTCGTAAGCGGCCGCGAGGAGCGAGTCCATGGTATCGTTCCCGGCCTCGTAGGCTTCTTTGATCTTATTCTCGCGCCACAGGCGGTGATCGATGTGTTCTTGCAGGGTTTTGTTGGGCTCGAAGAGCGCGCGGCCGTGGGCGGGGACCAGCATGTCGCTTTCAAGAGGAAGCAGGCTCTCTAAGCTTTCTATGAATTGCGACATATCGCCGCCGCTGGCTTGCGAGACTACGATGGTTCCTGGGTTGGCGACCATGTCGCCGCAGATGAGGGTCCGTGTGGATTCCTCGATGAAGCATAAATGGCCGGGGTCATGGCCGGGCGTATGTAGAGCCTTGAGCCGCCATCCTGGATCGCCGGCGCTTTCCAATATCTCGTCGTGCTGGATATGGCGGTCTATGGGGAAATCGACTTGCGCGGCCGTTCTCTCGTGCGCCCACACGGGGGCTCCGTAGGCTTCGCGGACGAATTGCACGCCGCCGGTATGATCGCGGTGGCTGTGGGTGAGTAATACGGCCTTCACCGACGCACCCAATTCTATGAGTTGGTCGATGTGCTTGCGCAAGCGCTGCAACTCTGCCTCCTCGTCCGCGCCGGGGTCGATGACATACATCTCGTCGTGTCCGACCAGAATGCAGTTGG
>JAPYPO010000605.1 GCA_029937645.1 Candidatus Hydrogenedentota bacterium | reverse complement strand
TCTTCGCGGACTTGCGGATGTGTCTGCTGAGGAGCGTCCGGTGTTGGGGCAGGCAGCGAATAAGGTGAAGGCGGCCTTGTCGAAAGCGCTGGAGGCTAAGAAGGCTACGTTGGATGGCGCGGAGGATGGCAAAGTGGGGGAGAGGGCCCCGGTCGATCTCTCGCTGCCGGGCCGACGTCCTCCGGTTGGGCATAGCCATATTGTCGCGCAGGTGGCGGAGGAACTGGTTGATATTTTTGCGGAGCTTGGGTTTCAGGTGGCGCAGGGTCCGGACATTGAGACTGAATATTACAATTTTGATAGCCTGAACACGCCGTCGGATCACCCTGCGCGGGATTCTCATGATACGTTCTATGTGAAGCCGGGCGTGGTATTGCGTACCCATACATCGCCGGTGCAGATGCGGGTGATGGAGAAGATTAAGCCGCCGGTGGCGGTGGTTGTGCCTGGCCGGGTTTATCGTGTGGATTATGACGCGAGTCACAGCCCTATGTTTTATCAGTTCGAGGGGCTGCTTGTGGATGAAGGGGTCAGTTTCGCGGATCTGAAGGGTACGCTTAACCACTTTATTCATAAGGTCTTTGGGGCTAAGGTCAAGACGCGGTTTCGGCCGCATTTCTTCCCCTTTACGGAGCCTTCCGCGGAGGTGGATATCTCTTGTTCCGTTTGTTCGGGATCGGGTTGCCGTTTGTGCAAGCACTCGGGCTGGATCGAGATTCTTGGATGCGGCATGGTCCACCCGAATGTCTTCGGTTATGCGGAGTACGATACGGAGAAGTATACGGGCTTCGCCTTCGGGATGGGGGTCGACCGAATTGCCATGCTGCGCCATACCATCCCTACGATTCATCACGTTTACGATAACGACGTACGATTTTTGGAGCAGTTCTAGCCGTGTTAATTTCCCTTAATTGGTTGAAAGATTATATTGACCTCGATGTCGGGGTGGATGAACTTTGCGAGAAGATGACGATGCTGGGTCTTGAGATCGAGGCCGTGAATCGCCCGTCATCAGAATTTCAGGGGATCAAGGTGGGCGCGATCCTTTCGATCGAGCCTCATCCGGATGCGGACAAGCTGGTTGTCTGTAAGACGGATGTTGGCGAAGAGACGCCCTTGCAGATTGTTTGTGGCGCTAAGAATATGAAGCCCGGTGACTTGGTGGCTACGGCCACTGTGGGTGGGAGTCTTCCCGGGGGCTTTAAGATTGGTAAACGGAAGATGCGCGGCGTTGAATCGCACGGCATGATGTGTAGCGCGCGCGAGCTGGGCTTGGGTGATGACCATGGTGGTCTTCTGATTATGGACCCCGGCGCGAAGGTGGGGGAGGACGCCCTCGGAGCGCTCGGCTTGGATGACGTAATCCTGGAGATCGAGGTGACTCCGAACCGGGGCGATTGGGCCAGCATGGTGGGCGTGGCGCGGGAGTTGGCGGCGGCCTATGGCACGTCCTTTCGTATGCCCGAAGTCACGCTGAACGAGAGTGGTAAAACGGCTTCGGATGTTTCGTCGGTTACCCTCGAAAACCCGGAGCTTTGCCCGCGGTATGTTGGCCGGGTGTTGACGAACGTTACGGTAGGCCCTTCGCCTACGTGGATGGTGCAGCGGCTTACTGCGGCTGGGCAACGTCCCATCAATAATATTGTTGATATCACGAACTATGTGCTCATGGAGACTGGCCAGCCGCTCCACGCCTTCGACTTCGACAAACTGGGGGGCAATCGTATCGTCGTGCGCACGGCTAGGGACGGCGAGAAGATAAAAACCATTGATCAAACTGAGCATACTTTGACTTCCGAACGGCTTGTCATCGCCGACGCTGAAGTTCCTGTGGCTATCGCCGGCGTTATGGGCGGGTTCGACAGCGAGGTGGGGGAGGACACGACCTCGGTCTTCGTGGAAAGCGCGTGCTTTGAACCTCGATCCATACGCCAAACTTCTCGCGCGTTGAATACGATTACGGAGGCCTCCCAACGATTTCAGCGAGGTGCTGATTTGGAGATGGCGGTGTACGCGGCGAATCGGGTGTGTCAGTTGATTCAAGAGATTGCGGGCGGCGAGGTTGCGCCGGGCATCCTGGATGAATACCCGGCACCGGCTGAGCAGAAGTCTGTGTCCCTCACGTATGAACGCGCGTATCGGTTGCTTGGAACACGGGTTGATCCGGGCGAGCAGCGTAGTATCTTGGCCTCCCTGGGATTCGAATTGTCTGAGGAGACGGCTGAGGGCTGTACGGCGCTGGTCCCCTCGTGGCGGCATGATGTTTCGCTTGATGTTGACTTGATCGAAGAGATCGCCCGGCTCCATGGGTACGACAGCATCGAAGCGAGAATACCGAGTGTTCGGCGCACGGAGGAAACGCTGTCGCCTGCATACACGAAGGAGCGAAGTCTACGCGCGTACCTTCGAGGCATCGGGTTGACTGAGACGATGAACTGGACCTTTGGGACGCGTGAGGAACTGGGCATGGCTAAGCTCGACGCGTTAGTCGAGAAGGCCGTTCGCCTTGAGAATCCGCTCTCTGAAAACCATGAGGTGATGCG
>JAPYPO010000060.1 GCA_029937645.1 Candidatus Hydrogenedentota bacterium | reverse complement strand
GTAGAGTCGTTTCAAGCGGAGGCTATGGCGTGGCGCAACGGACTGGAAGACGGTTTTTCGGGGGTTTTGGGGGTTCTGCCTGACTTCACGTATTATCGTGGAGCGCCTATGATGCTGTCGGAGTCGATTCGTTTCGATACTCCATTTAGTGAGGCAATCCCGCATCGATCGATCTTGAAACTTCATTACGACCTGTCGGGCCGCCTCGATGTACAATGGGAACGGCGTGGAAGCGGCGAGCTTGTTGTGAACGTCACCCATAACGAGCAGGGCCCGCGCGCAGCGCTGATCTGGCCTTATACGTTGGGGGCCGTCGGGGGCGTCGAGGAATATGGCGGTCTGGCGGCGCGTACGGAATCGATGACGGAGGATACGTTGACGATGGTTATCGTGTCTGAGACGGGCGACTTGCCCGAGGCGATCGCGCCATGAACGCGTCCGTGGGTTATCGGTTCTCGATCCTCCTCCCCATCGCCTTTGCCGCGTGTTGCGTATCCACCGAATCTCAGGAATCGATCGATACTTTATTAGAGCGCGGCTACGTCGCCAACTGGCTCGTCTGCGGCCCCTTCGTTTCCGATGTGCCGGGCGGAATTATCGCCGCGGTATCGGACAATCGACGCCCCTTGGGTTCGAAGGACTTTATGGCTCCCGAGGGTGGGATTGCCAGGATTCGGCCCCAGGCGCACATGAAAATCCGTTCGGACCGGGGCATCGCTCTTTGGCAGCAGGCGGGGGCGGAAGATGCCTCGCTGGATCTGTCTCCGTTTTTCCCGAACGATGCGGAGGGGGTTTCCTACGCCGGGTTCTATGTGAACTGCGACGGTCCCCGCGAGGTGTATGCCGATTTGCAGACGCCGCTCGGCGCGCGCGCTTATCTCAATGGCTTTCCGGTACGAGAGATCTATCCCGCGCCGGTCACGCGGGCCGGTCTAGACCGGTTTATTATGTCGCTGCGGTCGGGTACGAACCTATTGATATTCGAATTACCGGGATCCACTTTCGATGGGTTGGCGCGGGCCGCCGGAATGACGGTAGGCGACTTCATCGCCCGCGGCATGGCGAACCGGCCCCTGCTGCAAGGCAAGAGCGGTTTTGAAATTGCCCTGCGATTGCGGCCGGTCCAGCGTTTTGGTGACCTCGCCATTGTCCCGCGTTTGGAGAGTACGGGGACATTTACGGGCCGTGACGGGGATGTACGGCAGGACGCGCTGCTGACGATCCACAATACGGGGCGCACATCGACGCGGCCCATTGGCACGAGCATTCAAGTGGCGGGCGTTCGTGATGCTGTCGAACAGGTGATCGCGCCGATTCCGGCAGACTCTCAGCAGATCGCCGTCCTTTCCGTACCCGTGGGGGACACAACGCCGGGCCTTGCGGTATCGGTGGCGGTAACGTTGACGCTGGACAAACAGAGCGTGACCATTCCGATGTCGATCACCGCGCAAGAGCCTTCCGCACAAGGGTCTGTCTATATCGTCACGGGCGCGCGCGTCCAGAACAGACACGAGGAGGATCAGGCTGCGGCGACGGTACGCCACCGTAGTCAGCTTGCGAGGCAGATATTTCTTGGCGCGCGCGAAGGAGACTACGGGTTCGACTTGGGGCGGATGGACCTCTGGCGTCCCGCGTGGAATATGCACCCGGAGTTGCGGGAGGATTTGCTTGAGGCCATTGTATACGGGCGGGTGGCCGCTCTGCCCGGCTATGGCGTTCCGGATGAACGCATTGTGCGCGGCGAAGTGCTGGCCCGAAACCTTGCCTATGGGAGGGCGGGTACGGAAGCGATCTTGAACGACTGGAATTCCGCGTACTTCTACTGGAACGCGCCTGCGATGGCTCCACAATCCGTGCAACTGTTGCGTGACGCTGGTGTGGGGGGGATCGTCAGCAACTTGCCTTACGGGGGCAT
This sequence comes from Candidatus Hydrogenedentota bacterium, assembly GCA_029937645.1. Classification (GTDB taxonomy): domain Bacteria; phylum Hydrogenedentota; class Hydrogenedentia; order Hydrogenedentales; genus JAPYPO01. The sequence goes on along the minus strand of JAPYPO010000060.1, from coordinate 12,650 downwards.
ACCGGCGCTGTCCTACCTGCTGGGGCCGGATGGCTCCGCGATCCTCCACCGGCGCAAGCAAACGTCGACGCCGCCGGGCGATGTGGATACGCTGCGCAAGATGGCGTCGTTGCAGCGTGGGGAGATGCTGGATCTCGGCATGACCTCCGATCTCCTGGTATTGGAAAGCCGCCTTCGTCCGCCTGAACCGTATTGGCTGGGCGCGACGACGCCGTTGGCCAGGGCCCTGCCTTCGATCAAGCTTACGGGGGCGGGCGGGCGTGATTTTTTCGACGATTTCGACGGGTTGACGCGCAAGGGAGCGGATCGCCTGTCGTCGACGGCGCGGACGTTGACCGGGTATCAGCCTGGGGCGCTCGCTACGCAGGTGGAACTCAAGCGAGCTTACGCGTTGCTCGAAAATACCACGCTGCGCGCGGAAACCTTCGCGACCTTCGCCGCGTTGATAGGCGCTGAGTACCCGTCGAATGCGTTGGATTATGCTTGGCGCCACCTGCTTCACGCGAGCGATACGAACCGTGTCGGGTATGCGTCGACACCCCAGATTTTTTTGGATACCCTGTCGGCGCTGCGCGAGGCTATCGACTATAGCGACCAGGTCTTGGCGAATTCGATGGGCTACATTGCGAGTCAGGCGAAAACAGACAGGGAGGTGTTGCCTGACGCGTTGCCCGTCGTCGTCTTCAATCCCTCTTCGTGGCAGCGAACGGATGTGTGCCGGACGGAGTTGGTGTTGAACCAAGCTGCGGGGTTGACGCTGTTCGATGACGCAGGCGAGCGGGTTCCGTTCTTCGCGGATGAGGTCAGTATTGTGAACACACGAATCGCACGCGCCCGTATTACCTTCGTCGCGGAGGATATTCCGCCTCTGGGCTATAAGACCTACTACCTCACCCGGCAGGGCGCGTTGCCCGAATGGGAGCCCGGCGAAGGCAACATCATCGAGAACGACCGGCTACGCGTGACCGGAGCCGCCTTTCAGGGGGGCGCGATGGCCAGCGTGGTCCATAAGGAAAGCGGCGTAGAATTCGTCGATGACCTTTGGAACGACGTGATAGCGCTGGAGGAGGATCGGCAGTCAACCGACTCGGGGCGGGATTTATGGACCACAGGCGCCGCGGTCCGCGCAAGCGAATCTCCTGCAGAAATTAACATCGAAACGCTGGGCTGGATGCAGCGGATGACGGTGACGTCCCCGTTTTTAGGCGGAACCTTGGAGCGCACAATTTCGCTCTTTGATGGGATTCCGAAAGTGTTTTGCACGATGCGCCTCGTCGGCGCGTCGCGTAAGAATCAGCTGCTGCTTGCCACGTTTCCCTCCGGTTTCTCGAATGTTTCCCCGCTGGTTGGGGAACGATACGGGGCACGCCTGGCTCGGAGGAGCCCGGAGCTGGAGCGCTTGCAGACGAAAGGCATGGCGAATCCGTCGGCGACGGGCGCAACGCCGGCGCTCCATTGGGCGGCCGTTGGGCCAGGTGACCATATCCGCGCGGGTAGCGAACGGGTTTGGCCTTTAGGACCGGCGACTATCATTCACGGAGACTCGGAGGTAGCGCAGGAGGGCGCGCGAACCATACAGAAGGCGTTGGCGTCTCGCGGGATTCCTGCCTCCGTTATGGCCGACAGCCCCCGAAAGCTCAACGCGGTCTGGACGGACTCGACGGAGTTTCAGGATTACGAGGCGGACCTAGCGCTCGGGACGGCGTTCCGCATCGTATTGGGAACGCCCGAGGAGAATCGGTTTGCGACGGGACTTTTCCAACAGTTGTCCTCCAGTGATATTGCGTTGTTCCGGCAACGGACTCGGGAGGGCGGCGCGCTTCTGATGGAGGACGCGGAGCTTTCGGGCGGGCGGGCTCCCGTGCCGACGCTGCTCCTCGCGGGCCTTGTCGCATCGCAGACGGCGGATATGGCGGATGCGTTTGCGAATGCTATCGCCGATACGGGGATATACCACCTCGCACCGGAGGCCTTCGTGACGGAGGGAGGAGGACCGCATCCGGGTCGTGGCTTTGCGGTGCTGTTTGAAGGTTCCATGCTGTCGGTCGCGGACGAGAAGGGAACGCTCGCTTTGGCCCTCTCGCACGGCGATGGCTGGTCGGCGGACGAGGCGGCGGTATTCGGACTGGAGCGGATGAACCCACAGTTCGAATATGCGCTTTTTCCGTTTTTTGGCGATTGGCGCGACGCAGGTCTCCAGAAGGCCGGGCTTGAGTACAATGCCCCTTTGGCGGCGGTCGTAACCGACGTGCATGTTGGCAACAACCCGGCGGAGATGCGCTTTTTGACGGTCGAGACGAGCGACTTTCTTGTCACAGGGGTATTCCCAGCGAAAGCGAAGCCTGGGGCCATGTCGGGGGTGACAAAGGACCTCCGCTCGGGCGTGGGTGTGCGCGGATTCGACACGGCAAATAAATCGGGAGACGTGAAGCTGACTTTCTTTACGGACTTGGCCGACGCCGGGATGTCCTCTGTGGTAGGACGACCTGGGGCCGCCGTGCGCGTGACTCGAAACGAGGCGATCTTCCGCCGACGCCCCTCGGGCATAACGACGTTATGGCTGCAACCGAATTCGATGATGAGCCGGGGCGAACCGCTCGCGCTCGACGTTTCCGCGCCCGCCGGCGTACCCGCGTACACCCGGTATTGGCTTGAGAATTCGGGCGCGGCCCCTCTGGGGAATCAGCCTGTATCCGTTATATTGGAAGGCGACCTCGATTCGGACACGGGCGCGATACGGGCCCTAGTCGCCAATAATTTGACCGACACCTCGATCACGGGAACGGTGTTTCTCAACGCGCCCGTAGGGTGGAACATGGCCCCCTCGCGATTTGATTACGCGCTTGGGGCCGGGGAGTTTCTGGAAACCGAAATCGTTGTACTGCGGGAACAGCAAGGGGATAGCGGCGGCGGCATCGTCGCGCGGACCGAATACCAAGGCCGCACGTATCAAGACTTGTTGACGACCGGTGACGCCACGGTGGCGGTCGAGCTTACGCGTAACGGAAATGAGATTCGGGCCACCGTTTCGAATCAGGGCGCGCTGCCTGCCGAGGGCTATCTCGAACTCATCGTTCCCTTCGGTCAGTGGCGTGTCAATGGCGGACCCTCGGTAACGACGGTCAGCCCACGGCGAGTTCCAGTATTTGTTGGTGCGTTTCAAGAGGAGCGCTACTTGTTTCAAACGGCGGGACCCTTGCCGGACTTCTGGATGGTGGCCAAGCTCGCCGCGAACGGACAGGTCGTGTACGAACCGTTGTCTCAATAACGAAATGTAAGGAGAGGTTTACGAATGAGCAGTGGTAACGATGCAATCAATATGAAAAGCGCCAAGGTCTATGTGATGGTCGCTCTCGGCGCGACCTATGTTCTTGAACTGGCAGCCTATTTCGCCGGGGCGCTCGACCGGGAATCCTCCTCGGCCCTCCAGTATCTGTTGTTCGTGATCGTATTGGTCATCCCGGTCGTCGCCGTGCGCGTATCCGGAAGGGAAAGCTCCGATTCAGACGCGCGCCGCGCCACGTATTGGCCGCTTCCATGGATGATGTTCTGGCTCATCGTACTCGGCGCTCCGGGTATCTGTTTGGCGACGAACGCGATGGAGGCGGCGCTGGGCTGGACCTCGCTCGACTTGTCCTTCGAGCGCGTTATCAAATTGATGCCCGAGGGTTCTGAAACCCCTCCTGCCTCCACGTTTATTATTCTCGCCGTCATGGTTGATTTTGTAGTGATCGTGGCCGCCTACACCCCGATCGCCCTCGGCTTCGAATATGGATGGCGTGTACACTTTGGAAGACGGTTAGAATCGCTGGGGAGATTAAAGGCCTACGCGATCGCCGGCGTTCTGAGCGGCGCGTGTTTCGCCCCGCTCCTCTTCTCGGACATTACCTACATTGCACACCCACTTATCGCCGCGGTGCGCGTCTTACTGACGATAGCGATACTGGGAGGGGTCTCCAGCGAGATTTTCAGGCTTAGCGGAAACGTCACGCTGTGCGCCATATTTGTTGCCGCATTTTTCTCGCAAACCGTAGGCACGATGAATTATATCTTCCCGTTGCACCGCAATGATTGGGGCGGACCCTTCGGATGGCTGTCCATCGCCGTGTGGGCGCTCGTGTTGTTGGCGGTTTCGCGCGTTCCGGCGTCGCGGAAAGTGACTGACGCACCTTAGGTACTCCTTCTTGAACCACGAATGGACACCAATGCACACGAATAGTAAAAAGATTCGTGTGCATTCGTGTCCATTCGTGGTTCAAGTTCGGCGACCTACTTTGACTTCGCCCGCGAAAGCCTGTAATATCAGCACGAATCTCGTCGCCCTTTTTGCCTCTGGCGGAAAGGGTTTCTTTTTATTCCTACCTAGCGGAGCGGTCCTGTGAAAGATCTTGTTAGCCTGTGCACCCGGAAAGGGTTTATTTTTCAGTCCAGCGGAATTTACGGCGGCATCAATGGCTGTTGGGATTTTGGGCCTTTGGGCGTTGAACTCAAGCGCAACTTGAAGGACGACTGGTGGTACAACTTCGTCCAGCAACGGAGCGATATCGTCGGGCTGGACGCGAGCATCATCATGCACCCAAAAGTGTGGGAGGCGAGCGGCCATGTTGAGCAGTTCCATGACATCGTGGTGGACTGCAAAGAGTGCAAGCATCGTTTTCGCGAGGATCACCTTGAGGCCAAGGTATGCCCGGATTGCGGCGGCGAGCTGACCGAGCCGAAAGCCTTTAACAGCATGTTGCAGACCCGTCTGGGCGTCAGTGACGAGTCGGCTGTGAATACCTACTTGCGTCCGGAAACCTGCCAAGCGATCTTCGTGGATTTCAAGGAGGTCTATTCCTCGTCGCGCATGAAGGTGCCCTTCGGTATAGCGCAGATTGGCAAGGCCTTTCGGAACGAAGTCAACCCGCGCAATTTCATATTCCGCAGCCGCGAATTCGAGCAAATGGAGATCGAGTTTTTCTGCAAGGCGGAGAATGAGGAAGCCGTCTTCGAGCAGTGGAAGGCAGATATCTGGAAGTGGTACCTCGATATCGGCCTCACGGAATCGAAAATGCGCTGGTACGCGCACCCGAAGGAATCCCTCTCCCATTATTCTTCGCGAACGGAAGATGTGGAATACGAATTCCCCTTTGGATGGGGCGAGCTTCAGGGCTTGGCCAACCGAGGCACCTTTGACCTGACGGCCCATACGAAGGCTTCGGGCAAGGATCTCTCGTTTTTCGATCAGCAGGCGAACGAACGCTTTACCCCCTCGGTCATCGAGCCCTCGGCGGGCGCGGATCGAGCCACGTTGGCGGTGCTTTGCAATGCGTACCACGAAGAAGAGGTAGAGGGCGATAAGCGCATCGTCATGAAGTTCGACCCGAAGTTGGCCCCCATCAAAGCGGCGGTGTTGCCGCTCGTCAAGAAAGACGGCATCGCGGAAATGGCTCAGGATTTCGAGAAGACCCTGCGCAAGAAGTTCAATACCTTTTATGATCAGGCGGGCGCCATCGGTCGCCGCTACCGCCGCATGGATGAAGTGGGGACGCCGTTCTGCATCTGCGTCGATTATGACTCCAAAGAAGATAATACGGTGACCGTGCGTGATCGGGACTCGATGGAACAGGCTCGGATGCCCATGGCCGAGGTCGCGGCGTATATTCAAACGCGCTGCTCGAACGAACGGGATTGATGTACGCGGGTGATTTTGCTTCGCCCCGACCTCATTCATCAAGAGGCGTTTCTGAACGCGTATTTCTCCCGCTTCGCCCAGACTTGAGAATTCGGATGGATTGGCGGAGAATTCCCTGCGAATAAGAGATTCCATTGATGGCCTTCGTTAGGGAGAAACCGTGGCGCGTCGAAAGAAAAAAAGCCGGGTGCGTGAGCGCGGGTGGAGCGAGAAGCATGAAGACGCGTTCAGCCATGATCTAAAGAAACACCTGCGCACGAATACCGCGATTACCACGGGATCCCTCACCTCCGAAATCCCGGTCGACTTCGAGCCCAACGGTCTCGTCATATCTCATTCCAAGAAGTGGGCCTTCCTCCAATGGCGGGGGCGTGAGGAAATGTGCCGCATCGACGAGAATCTCGTCGAAAAGGGGTCGACGATTCTTGTGCCCGGCGATGAAGTGTTTGTCGAAGACGCGGGTGATACCGCCTGGGTTCGGGCCGTGGCACCGCGGCGTTCGACGTTGAGTCGGCCGGCCAGTCGGGAGGCGCGGCTCTCCGAGCAAATTTACGCTGCGAATATCGACACGCTCGTCATCGTGACCGCGGCGGCTAAGCCGGCCTTCAAGGCGGGCCTCGTGGATCGGTATCTCATCGTGGCTGACGTGGGCGGCATTACGCCGGTTCTTTGCGTGAACAAGATGGATCTTGTGGAACAAGCGCCCGCGGAAACGGAATGGTATCGTGATCTTGGAATCACGGTGATGCAGACGAGTTGTGAGACGGGGGCTGGACTGGACGAGCTGCGCGACGCGCTCAAGGGGAAACTAAGTGTCTTCTCGGGCCATTCCGGTGTCGGCAAGTCGTCGCTGCTCAACGCCCTTCAACCGGAACTCGACCTCGTGACGCGTGAGGTCAGCCATTCGAATGACAAGGGAAAGCATACCACCACTTCGACGCGCCTCTACGAGCTCGACGAAGGCATCCGAATCATCGATACACCTGGCATACGGTCGCTGGGCCTGTGGCGCGTCACCACTGAAGACCTGCCCCTGTACTTCCCCGAGTTTGGTGAATTGGACGAGCGATGCCGATTCCGTGACTGCGCGCATACGCACGAACCCGACTGCGCAGTCCTCGCGGCGGTCGAGGCGGGGAGGATATCGCGCCCGCGCTTCGATTCTTACCTTCGAATGCGAAAGAGTATGGACGAAGAGAAAAAATGGTAAACAGACAGATTAACGTCTCGCGCGGCAGCGGCGTTAGTCCGCTGCATGCGCTGGTTAGGCATATTCTCAATCGGCTCTTCCCTGCCAGCGCAGAGCGTCTGCTGCGAGCCACCCGTCTTGAGTCTCAAAGCAGTCATCTATGTAGATCTTGTACACGGATCCATTCGATGAAAAGAAGATTGTAGTCCCTGGTGTGGAGCGTATATCCATGCGTTCCTTGACGTCATATTCAGCACGGACAAAATATACTTTTCTCCATGTGATACCCGACTCAATTCCTTGGGAGAGGATACGTTCCCAAGAGGCAATGTTCTCTTGTCGGACATTTTCAAATTCGCCAAGCCAGGGAAAGGCCTCAACCTCTGTTGCCACTGACGAACCGTTTTGAATTTGTGTTGCAAACTGCTGAGCCTGTTGTTTGGTAAAGAGCGTCTCGGTTACGTAATGCCTTATGTTTTGACTGCGCAAACTGTCCAGTACATTCCGCGCCAATTCCTCTGGAGTCCGATTAAAGCAAATCAATGTGAACAAGTTGGATTGGAATCGTTGGAACTCTCGTTGCACTATTGACGGTGTGATTCGAACCTCCACCTCGCCCGGTCGATACAGATAGAACAGAAGTTCGAAGGTCCATTTTTCCCCTGGAGCGATGTTCCTCTTTTCGCTGATTGGATGCGGATCGTATGCGTAATTAGGTTCGTATCCCATTATAGTCTCCGTATCGCCTTCCGTGAGAGAAAACTCTGTATCAAAGGCGTTAAAATCGCCTTTCCACACGAGCGGGTAGTCGGTGAGATTCACGATTTCGCATTGGACGAGAATCTCTTCGTGCTCATCATACGCCCACCTTTCCCGGGCAGGCTGCGCCCGAAACTCGAACACTTCCCACGGCTCCGTTTCCGCCAACACCTGCAATTTTTGCCGTTCCCGCTCGCGCATCCACGGAATAGTGAATGTCAGGATCAACGCGATGACAACGACCACGATGGTCGCCTCGACTAGGGTGAAACCGCGTCTCTTGTCCGTGTGTCTAGCCATGCCCCCACCATAGCACAGGCTTGCCCATCGCCTAACAGGGAATTCGCGGTGGCCGCTGGCGCGTTGATATCGTTGTGGGGTGCGCCGTACCATGGCGTCAGCCGCGTACGGGTGAGCGGTAGGGAATCCAACGAAAGGAAGTAATTGTAATGCGAATGAGTGCTCTGATTGCTCTGTCTGGCCTGGTGTTTGGCGTCGTCTCGGCGTTGGATGCCTCGGCGGCATCGGCGGTTGATTCGTGGCCCACTTGGCGCGGTCCGAATGCCGACGGCATATCCCCGAAGGGCAATCCGCCGGTATCGTGGAGCGAGTCGAAAAATATTAAATGGAAAGTGGAACTCCCAGGCAGCGGAAGTTCAACGCCGGTCGTATGGGGCGATAAGATGTTTCTCACAACATCGATTCCGATGGGCGAACCCACCGAAGCAGACCCGAGCGAGGGAAACGGCTCTTTTTCGGTTGCGGGGGCGTATGCTTTCGACCTGGTCTGCCTGGATCGTTTGACGGGTAAGGTTTTGTGGCAGCGGACAGCGGCGGAGCTGGTTCCGCATGAGGGCCACCACCCGGATGGCAGCTACTCGGCGTATTCTCCGGTTACGGACGGTGAGTTTGTGTGGGCGAGCTTTGGATCGCGGGGGCTCTATTGCTACGACTTGAACGGCAACTTTGTATGGAACGCCGACCTGGTCCAAATGCGGGCACGCAAGGGCTTTGGTGAGGGAAGCTCACCAGCTCTGGCGGGCGACAAGATCGTTGTGCTGATGGATCATGAAGGGCAATCGAAGATTACGGCTTTCAACAAGAAGACCGGCGCGACGGTTTGGGAAAAAGACCGCGACGAAGTGACTACCTGGACGACCCCCTTTGTGATCGAAGTCGACGGAGGGTTGCAGATTGTCGCCCCGGCGACAGGTTTCTCGCGAGCCTACGATGCGGAAACGGGCGATGTGATTTGGCAAGTGACGGGCATGACCGTGAACACCGTCCCTACACCGGTGACGGGTTTCGGCCATGTCTATTTGGCGAGTGGGTATCGCGGGCACGCGCTGCAAGCCATCAAGTTGGGCCGTACCGGAGACCTTTCGGGCTCCGACGCGATTTCGTGGGAGGTCGACAAGAACACGCCCTACATTGCCTCGCCGCTGATCTACGGTGACCGTATTTATTTCCTCGCCGATCGCGCCCCGTATTTGTCCTGCTTTGACGCGCGGACGGGGAAACCTTTGTACGAACGACAGCGCGCCGAAGAGATCCGCGAAGTGTATGCTTCACTGGTCGGGGCTGCGGGCAAGATTTACATTGCGGGACGCCGAGGCACGGTCGCTGTGATTAAGCAAGGCGACGCCTTTGAGGTGTTGGCAACGAATACGTTGGATGATGGGTTTGACGCGTCGCCTGTCGTCATTGGCGACGAACTCTATTTGAAAGGCAATACCTATTTGTATTGCATCGCGGAAGAGTAAGACGCGCCTTACCATGGCGCCAATCGAGGCGGGTGAATGTTCGGGAGCCCAACGAAAGGACATCGTCATGCGAAATACTGGTTTAATCATCTTGTTCGGCTTGGTCATCACTGCGGTCTCGGCCTTCGATGTGGCTGCTGCATCGGCAGTTGATTCGTGGCCCACCTGGCGTGGCCCGAACGCCGACGGGATAGCCCCTAAAGGCAATCCCCCGGTGTCGTGGAGCGAGTCGAAAAACATCAAATGGAAAGTGAAACTTCCTGGCGTGGGGAACTCAACGCCGGTCGTATGGGGCGACAAGATGTTTCTTACGACATCAGTCCGCGTGGGCGAACATACGCAGCCCGCCCCATCGGCCCCTGCTGGCGGTCGGCGAAGGGGCCGCGGTTTTCACTCCGCGCCTGTTTCGGGGGCCTATGCTTTCAACCTGGTCTGCCTTGACCGTTTGACCGGCGCCGTTCTATGGCAGCAGACGGCGACGGAGGCGGTGCCCCATGAAGGGCATCACCCGACGGGCAGCTTCTCCTCGAATTCCCCTGTTACGGACGGCGAATTTGTGTGGGCGAGCTTCGGTTCGCGCGGACTCTATTGCTACGATTTAGATGGCCGTCATGTGTGGAGCGCCGATCTGATGGAAATGCAAAAACGCATGACCTTTGGAGAGGGAAGCTCTCCCGCTCAAGCGGGCGATAAGATCATTGTGGTCATGGATCATCAGGGTCAATCGAAGATCGTCGCTTTCAACAAGACTACGGGGGCGAAGGTTTGGGAAACGGACCGGGATGAAGTAACTACATGGTCCACGCCTTTCGTAGTCGAGGTCAACGGCAGTCTGCAGGTTATCACGTCGGCGACGGGCCTCTCGCGCGCCTACGATGCGGAAACGGGCGCGTTGCTCTGGCAAGCCGGCGGGATGACGCTGAACGCCATTCCTACACCGGTGACGGGATTCGGCCACGTCTATTTGACGAGCGGGTTTCGCGGGCACGCGCTGCAAGCCATCAAATTGGGTGGCTCCGGAGACTTGTCCGCTTCTGCGGCGATATCCTGGCAGGTAAACGAGAACACGCCCTACGTTGCGTCGCCGCTACTCTACGATGATCGCATTTATGTTCTAGCCGACCGCTCCGCCACTGTATCCTGTTACAACGCGCGGACGGGTGAGCCGTTGTACGAACGGCAGCGCACCGAAGGGATTCGCGAAGTCTACGCTTCGCTGGTAGGGGCTTCGGGCAAGATATACATCGCGGGGCGCGACGGCGATGTCGCCGTAATAAAACACAGCGACGCGTTCGAGTTGCTGGCCACGAACAAGTTGGATGATGGGTTTGACGCGTCGCCCGTCGTGATTGGCGACGAACTTTACTTAAGAGGCAATACTTACTTGTATTGCATCGCGGAAGAGTAGGAGAGGCTAGGACAATCGCGTAGGCACCCCTCGATTGCCGAAGATCACCGCCGGTACGCCAGTAAATAATTGAAGAAAGAATAACCCCGTTCTAATGAAATTATCTAAATGTGGGACCGCCGCCCCCGGCGGTCGTGGGTCATGCAAATGCTACACCGGAAGAATGACCGCCGAGGGCGGCGGTCCCACATTCTATTATTTGCCTGAATTCGGGCCATGAGGCTGCTGAAGTATCTTAAGAATTGATAGAAATCAACGCACAGAGGTACGCTTCCCAAATATATGGCTATAAATCTTGCGGTGCTTCTTTCGGGAAGCGGCACAACACTTCAAAATATTCTCGATACGGCGGCGGCGGGCACGTTGGATGCCCGCGTCTCTTGTGTGGTTTCATCGCGCGAAAATGCCTACGGCCTCGAACGCGCGCGGAAGGCGGGCGTTCCCGCGGCTGTGGTTCCGCGCAAGTCGTATGACGACCCCGGATCGTTCAGCGACGCCGTTTGGGCGGAAATCGATAAATACCCAGTTGATTTGGTCGTCCTTGCCGGTTTCATGAGTTTGCTGGTCATTCCTCCCAGATTCGAGAATCGGATTATGAATGTGCATCCCGCGCTTATACCGGCTTTCTGTGGAAAAGGCATGTACGGCGCCCACGTCCACACGGCGGTCTTGGATCTCGGCGCCAAGGTCACGGGGGTGACGGTTCATTTTGTTGACAACGAATACGACAACGGCCCCATCATTCTGCAGCGTCCCGTGTCGGTTGCGGAGGATGATACTCCGGAGACACTGGCGGCGCGAGTACAGGCGGAGGAGCGCAAGGCGTACCCCGCAGCAATTCAACTGTTCGCCGAGGGACGGATCACGGTCGTGGATGGACGCGTTCGTATCGGTCGCTGAATGAAATCCGGCGCGGCGACTTTCTTGCATTGCTTAATCTGCTTGCATTGGTTGACCTGAAGGATCCCACATGATAACGGCAGTAGCCTTCGATCTAGACGGAACGCTCATTGATTCGACCGACGCAATCGTCGAGTGTTTTATGCTTGCCTTCGAGCAGTTGGGCGAGCCGCCTCCCACGCGCGACATGGTAGTCAATACGATCGGTCCTCCGCTGGAAGACCAGTTTTCCTTGCTCACAGATTTGGATCCTGATCGCTGTGCGAAGGTTTATCGCGCGTTCTACGCGGATATTGGGCGCGAAAAAACCACCCTACTCCCCGATGCCACCGACTGCCTCAGCGCCTTGGCAGATGTGGGGCTGTCGCTCGGGGTTGCGACATCGAAAGAACGTGGGGTATCCGAGATGCTCATGCGTCACCTCGGTGTCATCCACCATTTTGAGTCGTTCCTGGGTCCGGGCGATGTCGAGTTCCCCAAACCGCATCCCGCAGCCGTCTTAAAGTCGATGGAAGAACTGGGCGCGACGGCCGACGAGTTCCTGTTTGTGGGTGATACTGAGTTTGATATCCGGGCGGCGAAGGCGGCTGGCGTACGATGCGTGGCCGTCACAACGGGCTACCGGACGCGGGCGCAGTTGGAATCGGAAGAACCGCAGGCGATTGTTGACAGCCTGGGTGAAGTTCGGGATTGTGTTCTAAAAGGGCGAAATTAGTCTTTCTGCGTGGGCTGCCTTACGGGCTTCTCTATGTGGTAATTCGTGGACAATATTGCGTTTTGTGGGCCGCGTGGTGCTGGATGTTACAGGAGATTTGTTGACAGATCGCCATGCCTCGCTTTACAATCGGTATGCTGGAAATGTCTACAAGGTATACAAATTGAAGGGCGGTTTCCAAGGCGGAGGATGGGGATTGTCGTCGGGCTTATATCTCGTGATTATGCTGGGAGTTATTGCCC
>JAPYPO010000604.1 GCA_029937645.1 Candidatus Hydrogenedentota bacterium | reverse complement strand
ACTCTGAATGATTGAAAAGAGTCTTCGCCTGTTTCCACCTTAGTTTATCTAAGTTGCTCCATAGAACGATAGTCCCAGATAGGCTCTTTGAAACAGTTACCGAGTGTTTGCTCCATTGGCTGGGGACACTCTTGTAAGTGGGCTCCGGAACTACCTTCATTTCCCCCCTACTGATTTCATCGATATCGAGATAGGAGTAGATCGCATTGTCGATCCCGTTTTGCCAAGTGTAGACCTCTACTCGTGTGGCTTGGGAAAGCGATGAATTGGGAAGCCCCATGCCGAAGCGACCGATGCCTTCGCGGTCCCCTAATCGGGTTCCGTTTCCGAATTGCAATGCGATTCGAAGAGTATCTTGGTCCATACCGCAGCCGTTATCGATGACTGCAAGACTGTGGATACGTGGTCTTGTTTGGTTTCCCACATTTCGCGGCTTTTCTTCACAGATGACTTCAGTGAGTGAAGCGCTTGATTGGAGGGAGTTGTCTACAAGCTCAGCGATGGCGTAGGCGGCATTCTTGTATCCACTATCTCGCATGGCATGGACGAGTAGATGTGGTGGCATGATTGCATGGGTCATTTGGCTGCTCCTAATTTATCTTCGATTGGAATTCTCTTACCAAACGTCTTCCCAGTTGCCGAAAGCTTGCGCCATATCGCCAAATCCGGGCAGGTCTGTGTCGACGACCGTCACTATTTCCGCGTTTGCGTTTCCTCCTGCTTTCAGTCCCCGAGTCGCTCTTCCTACCATTTGGCTGTACAGGACGAGGGATTTAGTTGGCCTTGCGATGAGTGCTGCGCTCGTTTTCGGAGCGTCGAAGCCTTGAGTCAATACTCCGAAATTTGTGATGACTCGGACATCGTCGGTGTCTTTCTTGAACCATGCGATCGCTTGTTGACGATGCGCAGTCGAACTTTTTGACGTGACGCTCCTGCAGGGAATTTCCTGAGTCTCGAGAACATTAGCCAACTCTACTGAGTGCTCTACAGTCGTTGCGAAAACAAGTAGCCTCTTGTGCCGACGTACGAGGTCTTGCACCTGACGGATAATTTTCAATGACCTAATTTGATCTGCTGCTAATCGCTTGAGGATCTCATTAGAGATTTCGAGCTCGGTCGAGAACTTATGAAGGTCCTCGATTCCAAGATTTGTATCGACTTCGATTGTCCGAAATTCCGGTCTTGCGAGGTACCCCTTATCGACCAAATACTCTACCGGGCTTGGGTAGCCTGGAATTTCGAGGGTGACCTTTTTTCGATCAAAGTAGTCCGCAAGTTTCTGATCCTGTTCAGGATCGTTCCATGTTCTTCCTGGGGTTGCACTGAGACCTAGTAAGATCGCGCCTCTTGCTGTTAGGGCATCCAGGACTAGCTGATAAGTTTCTGCTATCGCTTGGTGAGCTTCATCCATAATAACGTAGGAGGTGTTGTCACCTGCGACGGCGAGCCAATTGCCCGTTCCGATGTGCCTACTGTAGGCGGTTTGGAGACTTGCGATAACAAGTCCCTCTTGGAACAAGTTTGGCTCAATTTTATTTCCTCCCCAAAGGCGGTAGATCTGTACATTGCGATCGCCGTGGGATCTCCATGCTTTTTCAAATTCCTCTGCCGCTTGCGCGCACAATTCTTCCGAGTGGGCGAGCCAAAACACCACGGTATCTTGATTTTGTCGCAGATGGCTGGTGATTAAGTGCATAGCGGTTCGGGTTTTGCCCGATCCGGTGGGCATATGGAGGAATACTTTTCGGTGACCATTCCTGAAAAGGTACTCTATATTTGAAACGGCATCCTTCTGGTGCGGGAACAGCGAGTAGACGGGCTCCACATCGGAAACGGTGCTGTATTCTATTTCGGCTTCTTGGTCCGTTGCAACGACACCAAAAAAACCGAGGAATACATCCATCTGATTTGCGCGAGGGTTGGCAGACTTGAGTGTGCCCCATGGGCCTTCTTGACTAGCACGGTCTAGGAGCTCACAGAGTTTATTTGCCTCATCTGAACTGAGCAAGTCAATGATGAGATTGCGCGATGACTTTTCTTTAAGTAGTTCTTCTGGAGATCGCTGTATCAGGAGTGTTCTACGCAACGTTGAAAGCCTTGGCACATTCCCGTTCATTGCAGCAATCAACTGGACTGTTCTTTGCCCTATCAGCTCCTGTAAGTCAGAGGCGTCTGCTCTTGAGAGGAAGTCATTGAATTTACTCATCGGATCTTCCTCTTGATCTACTCTAGTGTGAAGTGTGACATGCTAACTGAGTAATAACGAACTTGGTAGGATGCATGTGTTATTGATGGAATATGGTAACTCGGATTAAATTCCTGCCCTCTCCTCCCGATTCTCAGAGGAGTGCTATTTGAATACGATGGTATTATCGGGTTTTCAACTAACATAAAGTCTCCAGAGGAGGTTGTGGAAGAGATGAATTTGTGCGTCTCGGGGGAGGGGCCGCAGTCCCTCTTTCCATTCATCTCATCCGGTCGTGAACACGGGTGCGCCCAGGGCACTCTCGATCGGTGTGATCCCCAGACCTGGCTGCTTCGAGGCGGCC
>JAPYPO010000603.1 GCA_029937645.1 Candidatus Hydrogenedentota bacterium | reverse complement strand
GCATTCGACTTGGGACAGGGCGCGCGGAAGCAGATAGCGAAATAGGAATTCCCAACCGATTAACCAGGAAGCGGTCCACACGAGCGCGTGGATGGCGTGGCCCGTGCGCGCATCGATGGGCAGATTACCCCATCCCTGATAGTACTCCCCGACGCCGGGAAGGTATGGAAGTATCAGCATGCAGGCCGCGCCGATTCCGGTGACGGCCGCCAGCAATACCCAATCTATTTTTAGCCAGCGCGCGAAGGTGAAGTAGTGTAGGTCCAACCCGCGCACGGCGAAGGCGAATGGGATCAGGAACCAGGCTGTAAACTTGAACAGGTCGGCTCCGCTGGAGTGGATCCAGGCGAGTCTCCCCCACTCGATGATGAATACGGCGTTCTGTGTGACGAGCGTATCCAACAGGAGCACCGCGACCGCGTAGGCGACATAGGCCACGGCGATAAGGCGGACTCGTTTCCCGACCGGGTCCTGCGTAGGGGGATGTTGATCCGGTATTGTCAGGTGTTGATCCGGTATGGTCATAGGAACGTGCCGTCACCGCGTGGGAGGCTGGGCCCTCGCGCTCAAGAATGCCTTGCGTTCGAGGCGCACTATTCGATATCGCCTATGCCATCGATAACAAGCCGCACGGGGATATCGAAGGATTTGTCGCCGACTTTCCCTGTCAAATTCATGGTCAAGAAGACCCACTCTTCTTCCGTGTCTTCTTCTATCCGGGGAAGCTCTCCGTCCAAGCTCGCCATCGGTTGGAGGTTCAAGATGGGCGGATGTCCCGCTTCGGTGGGCGCCAGGCTTTCCTCCCACATGTCTTCGCGATCATCGTAATTGGCGAGGTCGTCATCATCGACCTCGTGGGGCATGAAAAGCATGAAACCTGATTTCAAGGGTGACGTTCCCAAATGGTCGCCGTTGTTGGGCTGAAAGGAGCCGCGGATAACGTAGTGGCCCGGGTCGATGGGATCGTCGCGAAAATCGATGCAGGTTTCCGCTTGGTCTATCTTGACGTAGCCGAGCACGGGAAAGGCTTCTCCCATCATCTCGATAGCAGCCGCTGAATCAGCCGGTTCACTTTCGAAGTCTATTGCGGTCACCAACCAAAATTCGTAGCAAACACCCTCATCATTGCTGACGACGTAGGCCTTGGGGGCCAGAAGGTCTTTAACGTGGCCGGGCACGGTCTCCGGCGCGGTTTGATCCTTTACTTCGACGGTAAATGCGTGTTCATCCGCCATGGCCAAAGCGCCCGCGTGAAGGGTGAGCAGTGTGAGCAGTATACGGGTGTACGTTTTTTGCATGGTTGTTCATTTCCTTTATTCATGGTACGCGCAGGGCCATTCAAGGTACCCGCAAGGCCCTCTCAGGACTCCAGCGCTATTCAAAAGAGAATCGGAAACCCGCCAAGGTTTCCGATTCCGAATCGTGGGTATGATTGTGTGTCGAGCGCGGCCTTAGCGGGAGAATGTACCCAGGAACGCGCTGCGCCGGTCGCCGTCGGACCAAGTTGTGCCGAGGCCTTTGCCGTGGAAATTGAGGTCCATGGCGAAGTGCGCCATGGCGCTGTCGGTTGGGGTCAGTGGTGGGTAGAATGCGGTCTCGTTGTGGCAGATTTTATCTCCGCCGTTCAGGCAACGGGTGGAGACCTCGACAAGGCCCTTGGCCCGAACGAATCCGCAGCTTTCGCGGGTGCATTCCATTGCCTGGACTTCAATCGGAGAGGCGTCAACGCGCACCACGTTGTCGAGCAGATCGCCACCCATTTCTTTGGCGAAGGAAACCAGTGCAGTGGCCTGAGCTTCGGTGGCGCGTTCGTCTACAATGAGTACGGACTTGGCCGTGTAGGGATTTTGTGAATCGTCGCCGGTGAGCGTCTGGTTGGCACGCACCACCGCGATTACTTTCAGGCCATCGAGGGCTACGCCATCGTGGCTGCCTTTTGTGACATCCCAGGTCAGGATGGCCTCGCGGCCAGCCGTTCCTCTTTCACCCATGGCGAAACAGGGGCCGGTGTAAACGTCGCAGGTACGTACCTCGATGTAGTTTCCTTGGATCGTCGGCGTTCCGGCGATTGCGAAGGGAGCCACCACTAGCATCAGCGACGCCGTGAGCAAAGCAAGTCTATAATTCATTGTTTTCTCCATATTTTCTATGGTTCTCTTCGCATCCAATGCCGCTAATTCCAAAGCATCTGGAATTGGCGGTATCTACTTAGACGCAGTTTGCGCCAGGTTATTCTTCATAACACTCTCTGTCTGGAATGCATTCCTCATGATCGGCGAATGTGCCGTCCGGCCCCATCGAATCCGCCGTATGCTCACACCAGAAAACACCGCTATGGGCCGGATCGTCCGGCGCGAGGTCGGGCGAATGGTACATTTCCTTTGAGCGCAGGTGTTTACACATCGCGCATTGCACAGGTTCGTTGGGCCTTTCCATGCTGTCGTTCTCCTCCTAGTGGTGCGATTCAAGATTAAGAATACTTATACAACTTGTTCGTGCAAACACCCACTGCGCATGGGTTGCGCCGCAAGAAAAGGGACAGACACGTC
>JAPYPO010000602.1 GCA_029937645.1 Candidatus Hydrogenedentota bacterium | reverse complement strand
TCCACATCCTTCAATACCTCCGCGGATGGGACCGCCGCATCCAAGCACGCGATGAAGCCGGTTTCAGGATCGAGCACTTCCGAAAAGGAGATAGTGGAAGGCTGCTCCGGCACGATCGCCTCGGTAAACAACAGCCCGCGCGCCAAAACCCGATCGGCGCCGGGCGTTCTCATGGTGGTCGTGTAGGAAACGCCGTTGACCTTGAGATGCAGGGGGGCTTCGAGAGCCAGCGCGTCTCGCGTCTCGACGCGGGATTTCCCCTCAATTCGAATAGCACCAAAATTCTTCACGCGCCGCTGGAACTCCCCGGTCCAAGGTTGCTGTTGAGGTTACAGGAGATATCTTACGGGGATTGGAGAGGCTCTACAACAAAGTACTCTGGCCACAGAGGACGCAGAGCGGCATAGCCATGTTTTCCGGGCCGCGATGCAAATACCACGGGCTGCTAAGGAATGAGATAGGCGCTGTGGGACGGGCACTCGCATGTGGGACGGGCACTCGCATGTGGCGAGGGAATCGGCCACCCGGGAGGGCTTGGCGCCGAACCCCGGGTGGCGAGAATAGAGGTTCTTACTTAGTTTTAGTTTTGGCCAGGGCCAAGACTTTCTTGGGGGCCTCGCCGTATACGGGGGAGTCTGTGTCGAAACAAACGGAGAGCGCATCGCGGATAGACTTCTTGTTCAGACCCGACGCGACGGCTTCCTGTGTGACTTCGTGGAGGCGTCCGATTATCTCATTCGTACAACGCTCTTTACAGATGTTGGTCACGTTCTTCTGGATAAAACAGCCCATGCCGCGCCGCGTGTAAATGAGGCCCATGACTTCGAGGTCACGGTAGGCTTTGGCGACGGTGTTGAAATTGATGTCCAACTGTTTAGCTAGTCTCTGGACAGCCGGCAGTTGGTCGTCGGCCTTGAGATCGCCGCGAGCGATAGCAAAGCGAATCTCGTTTTCGATCTGTAGATATACTGCGATGGGGCTAAAAATGTTGATAGATTCCAGCATTACATTTCTCCTAACTTTTGAGGGGTTCTTATTCTATCAGAATCCGTATCGAAATGTAAGCCCCTTGAACTGTGTAGATCATCGTATCTGCAATGAACCTGACTAACAACCTCTACGCTATAAATAGATTATTGGGAACTCTAAGAACAATTGAGTGCGGGTGAATCCTTCGAAGGACAATAGGGCGCTTGACCTTGCCGAGTCTGGCGCAGTTTGGCTCGATGCCTCCTAAGTCAGTTCAGGCATTCTCGAACGGTGCCGATGGTACTTGATAGAGACGACGCTTGGGCCTCGTTTCTTTTCTAAGTTTTTTGTTTTCAACAACTTGTGTTATCTCAACATGCATGATAGAATCCGTAAAATGGCGCTATTTTTCTGACGCTATGGGCATGGATGTTACCGTGCCCCCAACAGGACGTACAGTAATAAGAAAGTGCGATGAAAATCTACGGATTGACAGGTGGAATTGGGGCGGGAAAGTCGGAGGCCAGTCGTAGATTCGTCGACGTCGGAATTCCCGTTATTGATGCCGATTTGATTGGCCATGGAGCGCTGATACCCCAGGGAGCCGCTGCGAAAGCAGTCGTCGATCACTTCGGCGAGGGTATACTAGTGGATGGCGCGATTGACCGGGCAAAGCTCGGGGAGATCGTGTTTAATGATCGCGAGAAGCTGGCTCAGCTAAACGGCTTGGTACATCCCGCAGTTCAATTTGAAATCGCCTCCAAATGCGCGGAATACTCGGAAACCGGAAACGAAGTTGTGATTATTGAAGCGGCCCTTCACGGAGACGACGGGACACTTCGCGAAAACATGGATGGCCTAATTCTCGTGACCTGCCCCGCAGAGACACGAATACAACGCGTGATGGAAAACCGCGGGTTGTCGGAAGTCGAAGCAAGAAGCCGTGTCGATTCGCAGACGCCGCCGGAAAATAAAGTGAGCTTGGTGAAATGGATCCTTGACAACTCGGGCTCAATCGAAGAACTGAATCAGCAGGTAGACGCAGTCGCGAAGGAGCTATAGCCATGGGTGTGGTATTCAAGAGCTGCCTGCGATGCCGATCGGTCTTCGCCAAATCGTCAGACTCCAATGTGTGCGAGGCGTGCACCGATGTCTTGCGGCACGATATCTCCACAATCGAAGAAGCTGTCGAGCAGGACGGGCCAGCGACCGCACAGCAGATCGCCAACGCCACTGGACTATCGGTGGAGAAGGTGGAGGAATTGATCCAATCCGCAGGAGCGGTCGAGGAGCCGGGAGCACCGGTGCTCACCTGCGAGAAGTGTGGCGATAGACCGGCCCAGAGCGG
This sequence comes from Candidatus Hydrogenedentota bacterium, assembly GCA_029937645.1. Taxonomy (GTDB): domain Bacteria; phylum Hydrogenedentota; class Hydrogenedentia; order Hydrogenedentales; genus JAPYPO01. The sequence goes on along the minus strand of JAPYPO010000602.1, from coordinate 236 downwards.
GGCGCGGTATTGCTTCGATTGCCGGTTTGACTTATTTCACTCACTGGGCGATGCGGCGGGCGATCTTGAAAATCTCGTGCGCTCCACGGCCTATCAGTGGCGCAGAGGGTCCGACCGGAGCACGACCGAACCCGGCCAAGGATTGGCCGATTTGCTGGCGTCAAAGCGCCGCCGGACTGGAACTCACCGTTTCAATCCCGCGCCGAAGCATGGCAAGAAGTATGGATAGCAGTTCC
>JAPYPO010000059.1 GCA_029937645.1 Candidatus Hydrogenedentota bacterium | reverse complement strand
ATCTGACGTCACTGACAATTTGCACTCTGGGTATTCGAGCTGTATTCCATTCCCACCGACTCGATGCTGCCAACCCTCAACGGCGACCGCCGCTTCCTTCGCGGCGATAGGGTCGCGGTAAACAAGTTTATTTTCGGCCCGCGCATTCCCTTCACCACAAACCGGGTTATGCCATTTTGGGAACCGAATCGTTGGGACATTGTGGTGTTTAATAACGTGGATCCGGCTGCGGAGAACCCCATACTCATTAAGCGCGTGGTGGGCCTTCCGGGCGAGCGCATCCACATTTCCGATGGCCACATCCAGGTTAACGGCGAAACGGTTCTGCCGCCTCCCGAGCTTACGGATGATCTCTATTACACGGACAGCCTGTTTACGGAGACGGACGTCGAGCAGAATCTTCTGGGGCTGGCCCAAAGTGGTCTCGTCGTTCCAGTGCGCAGCCCAAGAGACTCAGACTTTATCCGGCTTACGGAAGACATCGCCGCGCTTAATACCACGACGAAGAATCTGGATCTTGAGGCGCTCGCCGATGCCGAGCGCAAGGATTTGCTGGCCGATGTCAGCCCCACCAGCCTTCGCCTCGTTCGAGAATGGCTCGATACGCAGACCGGGGCGCAGCGTCCGGCCTTTGGCGTGCTTGAAGACGATGCCCACGCCCTAATTCCCGAGGGCCATTACTTGATGTTGGGCGATAACAGCCCGTACAGCCTCGATGGCCGGTTTTTTGGTTGGGTACCTCATGAGAACCTCTATGGCCGGGCCTTCGCCGTGGCCTGGCCATTTGCCAACGCGAAAGATTTGACGGGATTCACGGGCACCTTCTCCGGTTTGTTTTTTCTGATCGGCATACCCGGCCTTCTTGCTCTGTGGGAGCTGAGCCGAAATTACCTGATATTTTCTTGGCGCGTCCGAGAAGGGCATCCGTTGCTCGGGCTGGCCTCGGGCGATCGGGTATTGATCAGCCGGGTCGCGTTCGGCCTGCGCCTTCCCTTTATGAAGCAGCCGTCCCTTTTTCAGCGACCACCGAAAGCAGGCGAGACGGTAGCGTATCTTGGCAGACAAAAAAACGATGAGGTTGATCTGCTCTTCGGTACGATAAGGTCGCCGAACGAAGCGCCTGCGTCTCCGGAGCGCTACTTCGTCCATTCCCAGGCCAGTGGCCACAGCGAGCCTCTGGAGATTCGAGTGGAGGAATTGGTCGGGCGTGTTACGTCGGTGTGGTGGCCCTTGGGGAAACGGCGTCGGGTGGAACCGGCGGCGTGAGGTTCGCACCGCGCATCCATCAGCTCAATCCTGATATCCTTTCCAGAACGTAACGAGTCGAAGTAACAGGAAAAGCAGTCTCCCTTGGCCAAATCGAAATCAAAAAATAAACAAGCCAAGGGGCGCAAAACCCCCGCTGCTCGCGTTTCGGAACGCAGTCCTGAAAAGCCGACCGGCCGCCAAGTAGCGATGGAATGGGGCCGCAGCATACTTTTCGCGGTCGCACTGGCCATGATTTTTCGCTGGCCGATCCTGGAGCCCTTCAAGATTCCCTCCGGCTCGATGGAGCCGACCTTCGTGGCGGGCGACCGCATTTTCGTTAACAAATATCAATACGGCGTCCGCTATCCCTTCAACGGCTTCCGCATTCCCTTTACGCTTACGAATACATGGTATGCCGACAGCCGGTTGCTGCCCGTTTCCAAGCCGGAGCGCTTCGACATCGTCGTGTTCAAGGCGGTCATGGAAGGGGCGGAAAAAGACACCCTCGTCAAGCGTATCGTCGGGTTGCCGGGGGAACGCATTCATATCGCGGGCGGGAAGGTGTACGTAAACGGCGAGGTCTTGGAATTGGGTGAGGATATGCCGGATGTGGCGTACACCTCACCGCCGCCAGGTTTTACATCGCCCATGCGATACGGCATTCGCGAAGGGGACGAATTCGCGCTTGTCCCGGAAGGCCATTATTTGGTCTTGGGCGACAACAGCGGTAACAGCAGCGATGGCCGCTTTTTTGGCTGGCTGCCCGAGCGGAATATCCTCGGGCGGGTGTCGAGTATCTGGTGGCCCATTCCACGGTGGCGCGATCTCACGGGCTTTTCGGATACGGCGTGGTGGAATACAATACTCGCCTTGCTTGGCGCCCTGACGGTCGTGCGCCTGTTCTTCGGCCAGTCAATACGGGTCCACGAGTCGGCCCTTCCGGATGCCGTTGCGCCCGGCGAACACCTCTACGTGAACCGCATCGCCTTCGGATTGCCCCTTCCCTTCACCCAGCTGCGTTTGACCGGGGGACGCGCGCCCAGGCGTGGAGAGTTGGTCCTGTATCTGCCGCCGAAGGGTTCCGGATATGGCAACGAAATCGTTCTAGGCCGCGTGGCCGCGCTGCCGAATGAAAGTGTGTTTATCGACAAGGGCAGGTTGACGGTGGACGATACGCCGGTGGCCGAACCCGTATCGCTGGCCGACACCTCGTTTGCGAGCAAGGAACGCACGGGCCCCTATGGGCGTTCGAAGGGCAAGGAATATTCCAGCGTGCCCGAGGGCCATTATTTTCTGCTCGTTGACGACATCGAGACGGGTGTAGACAGCCGGGACCTCGGCTGGATCCCCAGGGAAAATATTTTAGGCTGTGTCTCAACCGTGTGGTGGCCGCTCACTCGGATTCGACGGGTCCGAGGCTAATTCTGGAAAGACTGGTCTTCTCCGCCGTCGCTGCAGAGAACCACGAATGGACACGAATAGACACGAATTGCGAAAATATTCGTGTGATTTCGTGTCCATTCGTGGTTCAACAAAGATGATCGTTTTCTTCGATCCCGCGCCGCCGGGTGTTGGGTCATCGCCCTCCCGGGAGTGATCACGGTTTATATTGGATCGCGGGTGGTGCCCAGCGGCCTATTCGGGTTAGCGTTGGGTTTCGCGCTGGGGCGGTTTTGTTTGGTATAATTTAATTTCTGGGTCCCGTTCGTGGGCTTTGGTGTTCTATTTTCTGGGTCTGTTGTTTGGATTTAGATTTCCCCTTAGAGGCGGTTTTTCTTCTTTTTATGTGTGATCAGGATCGGTATATCTCGCCTGCTCCGTTGAGGCTTTTTACTAAGTTTGTTGTGGTGGCTACGCTGGGCCTTATTTTCCTGGGTGGCCAGGTGAAGAGTCATGATGCGGGGCTTTCGGTGCCGGATTGGCCGACGACGTATGGTGTCAATATGTATCTCTTCGAGTGGTCGAAGATGGTGGGCGGCATTTTTCATGAGCATTTGCATCGCCTGGTGGCTTCGTTTATAGGGATGCTTTGCATTGTGTCGGCGGCTTGGCTGGGGATGAGGGAGTCGCGTGGCTGGGTGAAGGCGCTGGGGTATGCGGCGCTGGGCGCGGTGGTTGCGCAGGGTATTTTGGGCGGGTTGACGGTGTTGTTTTTCTTGCCGACGCCTATTTCGGTGTCTCATGCAATGCTTGCGCAGACGTTTTTTATGTTGACGATTTGTATTGCGTATTCACAGTCGAAGGAGCGAGCGGGGCGTGGGGCTGAGGGGGGGCGCGCGGGTGCATCTTCGGTGGCGAAACCGGCGTTGTTTGTGGTCGCTTGCATCTATTTTCAATTGCTTTTGGGCGCGTTGATGCGTCATACTGAGTCTGGCTTGGCTATCCCGGATTTTCCGACGATGGGCGGGCAGATCGTGCCCCTATTCAACGGGGATATGTTGAATTGGATCAATGATTGGCGGTGGGATAAGGGTGTGGTGAATGGTCAGCCGCTGCCGGATGTGACGATGGCGCAGGTGGCTATCCATTTTGCTCACCGTCTGGGCGCTGTGGCGGTGACGGTTGCGGTGGGGATTGCGGGGGTGTCTGCGTATCGGGGGCGGGACGCGGATAGGAAGTCGTGGCGGTGTGTCGTGCTGATGGGCTTGCTTCTGATGGGACAGTTGACGTTGGGAGTGGTGACGGTGTTGACGGCGAAGGTGCCGGTTATCACGAGTGTTCATGTCGCGACGGGGGCTGCGCTGTTGGGTCTGGCTACGTTGCTGGCGTTGCGGTCGTGCCGGCTGAGTTTGCGGGCGCAGGGCGGTGAGGATGCTCAACGCGCGCTGAGAACGGTCTCGACTTAGTGCTGCGATAGTGTAGTTGATGATATTTATAAAGACGTTCGTACCTCGTATTGCTTGTATCGTTCCCCTTTTTTGCTTAGTTTTTTTGGAAAGAACTTGATGAGCGCGATTGCTTCGTATATTGAATTGACCAAGCCCAAGATTGCCTTGATGGTTCTTGTGACGACGCTGATCGGGTATTTTCTGGGCGCGGGGGGTATCGACAGTTACCTGAATCTGTTTTTTGTGATGTTGGGGACTGCGCTGGTTGGGGGCGGCGCGTCGGTGCTGAATCAGTATCTGGAGCGGGACACGGACGCGCTGATGGAGCGGACGCGAAACCGGCCGTTGCCGTCGGGAGCGGTCGCGCCGCAGGTTGCGCTTTATATGGGCACGGCGATGTGTGTTGGCGGCGTGTTTCAGTTGTTGTGGTGCGTGAATATTTTTGCGGCGTTTCTTGCGCTGCTGAGTTCCTTCCTTTATGTGCTCGTGTATACGCCGATGAAGCGCTTTACTTGGCTGAATACTTCGGTAGGCGCGATTCCCGGGGCGATCCCTCCGATGATTGGATGGGCGGGCGCGACGAACGATATCGGCGCGGGGGCTTGGCTCCTTTTTCTTATCCTGTATCTCTGGCAGCATCCCCATTTTTTCGCGATCGCGTGGATGTGGCGCAGCGATTATAAGCGTGGGGGACTTAAGATGCTGCCGACGGTGGAGAATGGCGAAGCACGCACGATACGGCAGGGCATTTTCTTTTCCGTTTTGCTGATTCCCGCTTCGCTCTTGCCGACGCTTGTGGACCTGTCGGGGTGGATTTATTTCTTCGGGGCGCTGGCGCTGGGTTTGGCTATGTTGGCTTCGGATATTGTGTTTAGTATCCGGAGGACGGATGAGGCCGCGCGTTTGGTGCTGCGGACTTCGCTGGTGTACCTTCCGGTTCTGTTGTTGCTTTTTATTGCGGACGCGAGGATGTAATGGCTGTTCGAAAATCTGCTTTGGTGGGAGGCGTATTCATTCTGGTAGGCCTGCTCATGCTTACGGCGTTGACGGTCGAGCGTTCGTTGGAGCCTTCGGGCGTAATGCTGGTTGAGGCCGCGGGGCTTCCTGAGCTGGGCGTTGCCCCTGAATTTGCGCTCACGACTAGCGACGGCGCGGCCTTCGATAGCACGTCGCTGGATGGACAGATTTATGTGCTTGATTTCATTTTTACGAGCTGCGCCGGCATTTGCCCTACGTTGACCAATCAGATGGCTCGTCTGCAGCGCACGTACAGCGGGCGAAGCGATGTGGAGTTTGTGTCGATTACGGTTGATCCCGAACGGGATACGCCGGAAGTATTGACCGAATACGCGAAGCGCTTTGAGGCTGACACGGAGCGCTGGCATTTTCTGACGGGGGATTTGCCGTATATCCACTCGGTGGCGGTGGATGGGTTCAAGGTAGGCTCTGTGGATGATCCCCTCATCCATAGCGAACGGCTAATCCTTGTGGATCGCGAGGGCGTCATCCGGGGCTATTACATGGGCACGGAACCTGACAGCGTCCTTGAATTGTCACGCGACATCGGGTTTCTCGCTGGGCAGTAAGCTCGCAACCCTACCCTTCCCATTCACGCGCCGATCATGAATTCCAAGGCCGTATCGATCACGTCCCACGCCGGGCTATCGTCGGTAAACACCACGTAGCGCGAGGCGATGAGGGCGATGATGATTCCCATGGGCCCGATGTTTTGGAGGAAGCGCTGTCCCTGCGGCGGAAGGAAATAGCCCAGGACGTAGTGTCCGTCGAGCGGGGGGACAGGAATCATGTTGAAGAACAGCAGGATAAAGTTAATCACCACAAAAATCTGAAAAAATACGTACAGAAGATTCGGGGCCAGCTCCGCTCCGCCGTAGGCCATAAATACGATTCGCGCTACGAACACCGTCACGATGGCCATTAACAAGTTGGAGAGGGGGCCCGCTATCGCGATCCAGACGGGATCCTTGCGCATGTTTTTCAGGTTTCTTGGGTTAAAGGGGACGGGTTTGGCCCACCCGAAAAGAAAAGGGAACCCGGTCGTCATCATTAAAATAGGCATAACGACTGTGCCAATCAGGTCCATATGTACGAGAGGATTGAGGGATAGCCGTCCCAGGAGTTTCGCGGTGTCGTCCCCGCATCGGTAGGCCATAGCCGCGTGGGCTGCCTCGTGAACACACAGCGCAAACAACAGCGACAGGTACATGACCGCTGCCATCCCCAAATCTACATTTCCTAGCACAGCATTCCTTTCTGTTGATGGCTGTGTGTAGTATACGACAGCCTCCGCGGTGTAGTAAAAAACCCGTTGGATGGCGCGTATAGCGCTCGTTGTTCCAGTATAAAGTGCTTCAAAGAAAAGACTTGCACATGAGCGGTTGCGTTTGTATAATTGGCTGAGTAGTAATCGCACTTTGCGTGTCCATGATTAGTAACTATACGCCGTATGCCTCGCTTAATGGGTGAGAATGGAGGGCAATCACCGTGACGATGACGAAACGCGAACTGGTGATCCGGGTTGCGAACTCGTTGGGTATGACGCAGAGCGATGTAGCTAAGGTTATTGAAGGTACCTTCGAGGCTATTTCGCGGGCGTTGGCCGATGGTGACCGTTGGGAGTTGCGCGATTTCGGCGTGTTCGAGGTGAAGACACGCGCGTCCCGTATCGGTCGGAACCCACGCACAGGCGATCAAGTCCCCGTGCCCGAGCGCAAAGTTGTCACGTTCCGTCCCGGCAAGAAGATGAAGGAGATGGTCTCCGGAGAAGTGTCGGTGCCAGCCGAAACCTCTTCGCCCGCAGAGCCACCGTCGACGCCGTCCGCGCCTCCCGCTCCGGATCGCGAACCTCACGCATTTTAAGAAATTCGAGCGTCGAGTGATTTCCCCTGTTGACGCGCTGCCCGAGCCCCCGCTATGATCGCTCCTATGATTACCCTTGCTGCCGACACGAGCACACCCTACTGCTCCGTTGCGTTGTGCGAAGGGGAATTTGTGTTGGCGGAGACTGTTGTGGACGCGGGTCGTCGACACTCCGAGCGCCTGATGGCGACGGTCGACTGGATTCTGGAGGAGGCGGGGTTCTCCCTTGATTGCGTGGAGTTGCTTGCAATCTCTCAGGGACCGGGCTCGTTTACGGGGCTGCGTATCGGCATAGCGACGTGGAAGGCGCTGGCCCTCGCCAATGATTTGCCGCTGGTCGGTGTGCCTACGCTCGACGCCATGGCGCGATCTGCCATTTTCCACCGGGGTGTGATTTGCCCGTTGCTGGACGCGCGGATGAGTGAAGTTTTTGGTGCGGTGTATGAGAGTGATGGGAGTTCCGCGACGAAGCGTTCGGAGGATCGAGTATGTTCCATCGACGCTTTCCTTGGAGGCTTGGAGGATGGGGCTCTTTTCCTCGGCGAAGGCGCGGTTCTTTACCGTGATTCCATTGAATCCCAGTGTCCGGGTGCCCTTTTTGCGCCGGAGACTTATTGCGCGCTGCGCGCGTCTAACGTGGCCCTGGAAGGGCTTGCGCAATTGGCCTCGGGAGCGTCGTATGACGGAGCGGCGCTTGACGCTGTCTACCTGCGCAAGTCGCAAGCCGAAGAAGCCCGGGCCGCCTCAAGCGCGGAGCCTGATACGAATCAGGAGCCCGTTGTCACATGAAGACCTCGAGCCCTTCGAAGCTCGAATTTATGCCGCTTCTCGAGGCGAATCTTGAGGAGATTTTGGCGATTGAACTTGAGGCCTATCCTGAGCCCTGGACGGTGGGCATGTTCCGTGAAGAGATGGGCAGTCCCCGTTCGTATTTTCGCGTGGCCTTTTCGGGCGGCACGCTCGTCGGGTATTCGGGCATCTGGCTGGCGGCGGACGAAGCGCATGTGACCAGCGTGACCGTCGCGCTGTCGCATCGCGGCAACGGCTACGGTCGTGAGCAATTGAATCATCTGTTGGAGGTCGCCGTTCGGAAGGGGGCGGTGGCGGCCACGCTGGAGGTACGGGAGTCGAACGACGAAGCGCGTCAGCTTTATGTAAGCGAAGGGTTTCGGGCTGTTGGTCGTCGGAAGGGCTACTATTCGAAGACGAAGGAAGACGCCGTGATCATGATGAAGGACTTGGTGTAGGTTTTCGATTGTGGATCATTGCATTATTAAAGGCGGTTCACGCCCCGTACCGGCAGCAAATCTTGTAAGAAATTTCGGCTAGCATGGATATTTCGCGGGTTCTCGTAGCGAGCCGGTAAAGATGCCCGTACTGAATGTTTGGGAAAAGCTTCTGTCCCGAAGGGGCAGCGGCATGTAGCCGGGGGATGAGCAACGCGATTCCCCCGGTCAAAACGCCTCCAGATAAACTTCCTCGAAGAGGATGCGGCGACTATTGCCCAGTCGGTGGATGGAGTTATTCTCAGTTTGCCTTGAGGACCTCATCGGTAACGTGGGTTTTGGGCAAGGCGATGATGTCCGTGTTGAGATCTCCTCCGCCGTATCTCCTTCGGGGCAAATTACCGTCCACACCAGTAGATGGCATGCCTCGGTCGTTTTCTCCGACGAACTTAAGGTGGATATCTCACGGATTATCGTAGCGAGACGGCGAAAATGTCCGCGCTAGGCGATCTCGGACATGAAACTTGAGACGATTGCGAGGCCGGCGGCCACGCTTGTGAAGGTGTCGCGGTGATGCAGGCGATCTTCACTGTAGCGCTGGACGAGCATCTGGCGTACCGCCGGGATGAGGCTTGTTCCTCCGGTGGTGAGGATGCCGTCGATTTGATGCGGCTTGAGTCCGGCCGCGATCTCGGCCTCCTTCATCGTATCGAGCATGTCTTCGAGCATGTCTTCGATGATGTGGGCGAACTCGCCTCGTCCGATGGGCTCGTGGAGATGAATGGCCTCGAACTCAAGGTCGATCGTTGTCTCTGTTACGCTGGAAAGGCGCCGCTTCGCCGCTTCGACTTCCCGCGAGAGGGGGTAGCCGTAGTTTCGTTGTACCAAGGAGCGCAACGCGCGGATCAACTCGGGCTGATCGGAACTCATCTGCATGGCTATCAGCCAGTTGATGTTTTCTTCGGTGTTGAGCTTGTATAGATTCTGCCAGTCCAGAATGGTGTTGTAGAGAAATTGGGGGACGGGCAGCATGGAGGGGCCGTAGCGCGATTCACTGCCGAAGCAGGGAAAGACTTTCACCCGGGTCATCTCTCGGTCGATGGCGTCGCCTGCGACGGGCAGCCCCGACACGCCGAGGATCTTGCTTTCCGCCAGTCGGGCGGCGGCTCCTTGGGCGCCTCCGAATTCCATGATGCACACGTCGAAGGTTCCGCCGCCGATGTCAACGACCATCAAGCGCTGTTTGTGATCCGACTTGACGGCGTACTCGACGCAGGCCGCCACCGGCTCGTAAAAGAACACGATGTCTTTGAAGCCGGCCAGCTTGGCCGCTGTCTCGAGCCGACGCTCGGCGGTCTTGTCTTCTGACTCATTGGTCGAAAAACGGACGGGCCGCCCGAACACGGCGGTGTCGACCGGTTCACCGGCTTCCGCGTCGACCCTGGCCTTAATTTTCGACAAGATGATGGAAGTGAGTTCTTCGATCTGATATTCGCGTCCGAAGACTTCTGTGCCTGTGAAGGCCTTGAGGCGCAGCGAGGTTTTCAAGGATTGAAACAGGCGCCCTGGAGAATTCACTTCGATCAATGCGCGCGCAAAAACGGCTTCGGTTAGATCGGCGCCGTCTTTTCGCTGAACGACGCCGTAGCTGTTGTCCCCTTCGCCGCCCACGTAGCCGTCGATGGCCACGCCCAGGTCGACTTGTTTTACGATGACTTCGCGATCGACATTCCGCTTGATGAATGAATCCGCCGCCGCTCGGCCGATGATTTGCTGCCCGTCATCTTGGATATAGAGGAGGGAAGGCAGGGAGGTGGGGTTCACGTTGAGCGGATCCAAGTCCAATACGCGCGCATTACCATCGCGCGCCAATGCCGCGCTGGAGTTGGAGGTTCCGAAGTCGATACCACAATGGAGGTTGGACAAAATATAATACTCGCAATACGGGCCCGAGCCCCGGTTTATAAGAGAATCCTAAGCGACGAACTGCGCAGTATAACATTGGGTTTTCCTGGGTTCAAAAGTGGAGGATATTGGCGAAGGTTTGAGCGCAGGCGCGGGGCGATGTGGACTTGCAGTTTGGAGGCTAGAATCAGAGGGATTGACTCGCATAGGGGTACTAGCGGGAATACACCGCTTTTTTTCACTTGAATTTATTGAAAATAGTTTGTATATTTACTTTGTTCACATAGAGTGGAACAGGCATCCGGTCTTGGACCAAGCGGTGCGTTCGAGTTTTGTCTCGATAATTTGGAGGAATGCTGTTATGAAAGCGCTTGTCGTCGATGACTCCGCGGTAATGCGGAAAGTCGTCATTGGGGCGCTCGCCCGCGCCGATATCACGGATGTTGATCAAGCGGCCGATGGGGTTGAGGCCGTCAAATCTTGCAAAGAGGCTGAGTATGATCTCGTCTTGCTCGATTGGAATATGCCGAATATGTTGGGTATTGACGCGCTCAAAGAGATTCGTGCCTTGGGCCAAACGATGCCGGTGATCATGGTGACCACGGAAGCGGAGAAGGGCCGTATTGTCGAAGCGCTGAAAGCGGGCGCGACGAACTATGTCATTAAGCCTTTCGAGCCGCAAACCATTATTCAGAAGATCACCGAGGTCATCGAGAAGGCGAAGGGGTAGCGGCTCGCGTGGCCGTCGCGGTACCGCTGTAGACGCTCAAGGTTTGACTGTAGACACTCAGGGTTTGACTGTAGACGCTCAGGGTGTGACGTCGTAAGCGTAGAGCTTGGATTTTTCGTCCTCCGTTGTCATGAAGTAGAACCGGAGGCCCTCTTCGCTCGGTGCGACGTGAAAGGGATACTGGGCGATGGGTTGGCCTTTGTTCGTTCGCAAGGGGACGGGTATCTGGTGTTGCGCGACGAGTTGTTTGAGGTTCACGAGTTCGATCCCCCCCAGGGTAACCGCAGTCGAATCGCCGCCCGCTGAAAATGTGCTGACTCCGGAGAGCATCGCGAAGCCCGATCCCAACAGCACTTGGCAATCCCGATAGTCGATGTAGTGGCTTCCGTTTGCGATCACGACGGGCGCGGTCCTAGGCGCTGGGTTTAGCGCGCCATTATTTATGGTGGCCGACCAGTGGTAATAGTTGCGCGCTCCCCAATTCAGGGCGACGAGGCTCCGTGTTGTTCGATCTCCCAGTAGGATGCCGAAGTGTTCGTCGAATCCGAAGAGCGGCTCTGCCTCCATCGTAGCGGGCGTTACGCGCATGATGATGCTTCGGCTTTCCGGACGATATTCCGCGATGGCCAGCCACAGGTTTACTCCGTCAAAGGACATGCCGCTGGGATGGTACAGGTTCCCGGTTTCGAGGCGCGTCTCCTGCAGCAGGTTCCCGCTCAGGTCGGCCTTGAACAAGTGGGCGACTCCGACCCCCGCCGCACGGTCTACCACTTCGACGGAGGACAGGTATATCCGGTCGTCGATTATTACCATGCCCTGCGGATGAAATGTGGGGAAGGCCATGGGGACTTCCCTCACCTTTTCCCATGTTGACGAGCGGGATAAGGCTCTGAATCGCTCTGCGATCATCTTCCCGTCGCCGGACTTCTGGGCAAATCCGTTTGGCGCAAGGAGCAGTAGCAGGACAACGATTAGTAGACGCGTGTACATTTAGATACTCCTGATTCGTTAGACTACTCTGTATAAACTTACCATAGCCCACTTGGAGACGGAACACCATGTCTGAATACGTGTACGACCCGGCGGCCGCCGTTGCATTTTCCGACGAGAAAATGATTAAGGTCAACTTGTACGAGTCGCCGCGCTTGTTTTGCGATGTCTACTGTCTCAAACCAGGGCAGACCCAGCGTCCTCATGACCACGCGGAGAATGATAAGATCTACCACGGACTCACGGGCACCTGCCATGTGCAAATCGGCGAGGCTGTCATTCCGCTTCCTGCGGGGAGCGTCGCGGTTGCGCCTGCGGGTGTTGTTCATGGCGTCGAGAACAAGTCTGACGAAAATGCGACGCTGCTCGTGATCATGGCGCCTCACCCTCGTTTGAGCGCCTGACTTCTGGCTCCGCTTTACTTTGGAATCCTTCTGCCGCATTATACGCGCATCGGACGGGGCGTTGTTTTCATAAGGCGATTGATCCCATGACCGCTATCATCGTACATGGAGGGGCCGACGACTTCTGGCCGGAGTGGCGGGAGGCCGCGTGGAAGTGTTGCGAACGCGCGGCGACCGCTGGGCAAGAATTGTTGTGCCACGGGGGCAGCGCGTTGGATGCCGTCGAGCGCGCGGTCCGGGAATTAGAAGATGCGACGGTGTTTAATGCGGGTACGGGTGCCTATCCAAATGCCGACGGTGAGGTAGAAATGGATGCCATCATCGTAGACGGTTCTACGGGAAGGTTTGGCGCGGTCGCGGGCGTTCAGCATGTCCGTCATCCCATCGGCGTCGCTCGGGCCGTTCTGGAGCGCACGGATCACAGCATGCTTGTGGGCGCGGGCGCAACCCGCTTCGCTTCCGAACAGGGGTTCGACTTTGTGGCGACGGACGATCTGGTTGGTGAAGTCAAGAGCGGATCGCAACACGGTACCGTCGGCGCTGTTGCCCTTGACTCGCAAGGCGTTGTCGCAGCGGCAACGTCCACCGGAGGGGCCCACAACAAATTGCCCGGACGCGTCGGCGATTCTCCACTCATCGGCTGCGGCGCCATGGCTGATAGCCGGGTAGGCGGCGCGTCGGCGACGGGCGATGGCGAGGCCCTCATGCGGGTGATGATGGCGCGTGCGGTTTTCGAACGCATCCGCGACGGCATGAGCGCGATGGATGCCGCTCAGGCGGCGGTCCACCTGCTCAAGAAAGAGACCGGCGGAACGGGGGGCGTCATTTGCGTGGATTCCTTGGGGCGTCTGGGTCACGCGCACAATACGCCGCACCTGGCGTATGCATCGATCGATGCCGGCGGAGTCCTTAGCTCCGGATTGTGATTAGATATTGCGCCACGCGTCGAGTAGGGCGCGCTTGGAGCCTGCCAGAATGGCGCCTGCCTCTTCGCCCGGCATGGGCTTAACTTCGAAACTGACCACTTTCCGTTCGTTTTCGTTTAAGTACCCGGTGTCTAAAAGGACGCGTAGGAACTCGGTCAGTTCGGGGACGTCGTTGCGGGTGCCGGGTGCGCCGAAGCGGGGGTGATTGTCGCCGTAGGCCGGATGATCGGGGTCGTCCATGGCGCAATTTCCGATGTGGATGTGAACGAGATGGTCGCCTGCTTCGGTGATGGCGTCTCGGGAGGACTCGCCGATGAGCGGCAGATGGCTTAGATCCAACATGAATCCGAAACTTGGGAATTCTTGGCGCACGGCTTCGGAGACTTCCACGGCGTCTTTGGTCGGACCGATCAGGCAGTTTTTCCCGAAGCTCAGTGTGTCGAAGGTTTCGAGAACGATGTCGATTCCGTGGGGCTTTGCGTAGGCGCAGAGATCTTTGAGGGAGGCTATGAGGCGCTGCTTGCCTTCCTCGAAGTCGTCGCACACGGTTCCGCTCAACAGGGCGACGCTTTGGATGCCCATCTCGTGCGCCAAGTCGATGCCGCCCTTCACTGCGGTGACGGCGGCGGAGCGTTTTTCCTCGTCGATGTTGTTGACGTCGAGTCCGCCGCCGAGCAAAATCGGTTGCGCACCGAAGATAAGCTCGACCCGCGCCTGCTCGCAGATGTCAACGACGGCACGCCGAACATCGGGATTGGTAATGCTTGTAATCTCCAGCGCCTCGAAGAATGGGTCTTCGGCGAGGCTGCGGATGGATTCGAGGACCGGGCCTGCTCCGCCCATGCATTCGGGGTAGATCATGAATTGGACGATGCCGGGTTTGATGAAGTCGTGCAGTGATTTATCCACGGGTCATGAATTTCCTTTAGATTTTACCACGGGCTGCTAGGGTGCGTAGACCCTGTATATTTGCACATTCGGGCCTCTCAGTTCCACGGTCCGACCGATCATAACTGCTCTACAAGAATGGCAATCGAATAGAACCGCGTCTTAGGATGCTTTTTGCGGATGGAGGAACAGCGGCGCGAAGCTTAGGGCCAGGAGAAGGATCGCGCCGGTTGGGAAGTTGTTTTCGGTTGGGGGTAAGGTTGCCGAGAGGTCGTCGATGGGTACGCAGCCTGGAGGGTGGGTTTGGGTGGCTTCGAAGATGGCGGTTAGGGATGCGGCGGCGGTGAGTTGGATTTCTAGGGGGTTGTCGGTGGATTCGGTGTCGCCTTGCCATTCGACGAATCGCCAATTTTCTTCGGGGGTCGCGGTTAGGGTTACGCTGGGCGGGTCGTCGCCTTCGCGATAGGAGAAGGTTCCGCTTGGCGGCTCGACGCTGCCCATGCCGAGGACGGTTACGGTGAGCGCGGCTTCGATAATTGGGATTTCTTCGAATACGGCGGTTACGTTGCGGTCTTCGCCCATTTCTAGTTGGGCGGGGTTGTCGGAGC
>JAPYPO010000601.1 GCA_029937645.1 Candidatus Hydrogenedentota bacterium | reverse complement strand
ATTTCAATCTCATTGGTTTCGGCTTCATGGTGGGCGGGCTCGTGTTGCTGTTTAAGCAGACGGGCCAGATCGCGATGCTGGTCCGCTTCGCGCTGTTGGGCCTGGCGGTCTGGGCCTCCGATACGATTGACACGGGATACCGGGCGCTCAATTGGTTGGTCCACGCGCTGCCGATTACGGACGCGGCCATCTGCCTGAAGCATGTCCTGATCAATAATCAGATGATAGACGGCGAAAAGGTATCTGTATTCTCGATGCAAGACTTCCCGTCCTTCCCGCTCCTTCTCATCAATTGCGTCGCGTGGACTTTCATCGGCATTTCGGTATTCAAGGCGATGGAAAATTGGAGCCGCGACAAAGGCACCCTGGGGGCGTACTAATGTCCAGGGAGCGATTGCATCGGTTCGAGTTGGAGGGCCATCGCTTCGCGATCGACGTGGACACCTGCTTCTGCTTTCAATGCGATGATATTTCGTGGGATGTTCTTGAGTATTACCCGCACGAGCCTGTCAATCGAATCTACCATCTGCTTGGCGAAAAGCACGACCGCGTAGAACTCCAGGAAGTCGTTGGTGAATTGGAGTGGCTTCGCAACACGAATTCGATACTCCCCCGCGTAAGCCGAGAGCAGCAGGCGAAGGCCTTCGAGTTTGATCGCGGGCTGAAACGGCTAACCGTGCTCGGGCTCGGTGCGCACGCGGGCGCCGCCGTACACCTCTTGCTCAACCGTTCCGAAGCGCACCGTGCCTTGGAGTTGGAGTTCTGGTTCGACGGGGCTATCCGCGATCCCGCACGGCTGGCGGCACTGTGTGACGACGCCTTTGCGGCGGCCTCGCTGGCGGGCAAAACGCTTGAAGTTCACGTCCGTGTGCGGGATTTGGAGGTTGGAAAGCGGCCGCAAGCGCTGGAAGGCCACGCGATCCACGCCCAACTCGAATTCAAGGACCGCGCGGCAGCAGCCAAGCGCATTGGCGCTTTCGCCAAGGCAAGGCTCAGCACGATTTCGCGGTTGCGCAAGGCCCTGGGCGATGCGGCGGATGGCTACGCCGGACGCATCATCGTTCGCCCAGAACATCCGGCGTATGGCGGGGCGGCCGCCGCGCTTCGCGAAGCCGGCTTTTCGCTCATCGAGATCGCATTGGATGAAGCCTTTGTTGTGCGTCCGGAGTTGGAGATCGCGGCGATGTTTGACGGCCTGAGAGAGACGGCCGACTACTACGCGAAACGCCTACTCGGCCACGAATACTTTCGCTTGGACCCGATCGCCTCCCTTTTCTGGCGGATTCACAATGGAACGCCGATGCGGCGCGCCGATCCCGTGGGGACGAATGCCTTGGCGGTAGGCGAGGACGGCGCGATTTATTCCTCGCCGCTTTTGTCGGGTGGCGAGGCCTTTCGACTGGGTTCGATAGCGGAAGGCGTGATCGATGAAGACGCCGTGCGTGCGTACGAAGACGTGGGGACCCTCACGACATCCGTCTGCATGAAATGCTGGGCGCGAAGCCTTTGCGGCGGGGGAAGCGCGTCGGTGCATCACGCGTTGACCGGCAACTTCCGCGAGCCCAACGAGACCTGGTGCTCGGCGCAACGCGCCTGGATGAGCGCGGCGGTCGCGGCCTTCAACACGCTGTCCTCTTCGGGCGTGAATTTTACCCGCGTGTATTCCAACCTCAATGCGACGACCACCGCGCGGCCTTCACTGTTTACGCTGGCGCGCGCGGCGTTTCGTATGAATATCGGGATGCGCCCCTTGGCCGAGGACGACGCGGAGCTATTGGCCGGGTGGGAGAATTGGAATCGATCCGCGTATTTCCTGCTTAACGAGCGCAACATCGGCACGGCGAACCAATACGATCGTGAAATGGACGCGCTGCACCCGAGGCCGGGCGAATTCGAGACGCTTCTCCTCCACAAGAATGGCGATCCGTTTGGGCTTTTCAAGATCCGGCCCGACACCTTTCCAGGCGTGGCCGAAGGCTTCCTCTACTTTCACGACGCCGACGCCTACGATTCCGATGCGGTTCGGAAAAGTTTCCGCATGGTGTTGAAGGAGGCCAGCGGACAGCAAGCCATTCAGCGGCTCACCGTCGCCGCGGCGATTTGGGAAGAGGGCCTCATGCGATTTCTAGAAGGCGTGGGCTTCACCCGCGAAGGCGTCCTGCGCGAAGCCATCTACGCCCGGGGAAAGTATCACGACGTCGTTGCCTACCGTATCGCGCCGGAGAGTCTGTAAAGCAGAATCTAAATGATCTAGTCGCTCAAGTCCAGCAGTTCGCCGATCATATCATCTTGAGCGCGCAGGGCGTTGACGTTCGCTCGAAAGGCTTCCCGGTTCAGGATGGAGTTGACCTGTTCCGTGGCGAGAATTACATTGGAGTGGGGGAGTCCGCCGGGGAATGCGGGTGCGGCGGGTAATTCCAATTGGTTCGGCGTTTCGGGCGCAAGGCTTCTTGCGACCGTTCCACCGCCGGGCAGTTCTACGGATTGGGCGCGGTGCGCTTGAAAGCCCGGGGTGTCGATGTTTGCTACGTTATGGGCTCCGATCTCCAAGCGGCGC
>JAPYPO010000600.1 GCA_029937645.1 Candidatus Hydrogenedentota bacterium | reverse complement strand
GGACAAAGGGGGACTCTGCGTGGCGCTCGGTGTTGACCTTCTCTCCGCCTCCGCTTGAAAAAATGACGGTCCTAGACAAACCGCAGGGATCTTTTTCGTCGGGAGTTTTTGTTGACGCGGCGACCTCCACGCTCTATGTCATGGACGCGGGTGCGCGCGAATTGCGGGCCTTTGACGTGGCGGATGTGATTGCGGCCTTCGATGGCGCCTCGCTCCTTGACTGGGCCACAGACGGGATCCTGATTGGCGCGGTGGGATCGTATTTTTCAGGTGGGGTTTCTGGCGTTACGTCTGAAGGGTATTTGGTTATTGGGGGTTCGGAGGGCTTTCTTGCGCCCGGGGGCGTTCAGATCGTCGATCCCTCGGATGGAATGGTACTGGAAACTCTTGATCCCGCGGGGACACAAGGGTTCTATAGCGCGATTTACATCTCGGCGTTGGATGAAATCGTCGCCGTTGTCGACGGGATGGCTTATGCCTCGGAAGCGGCCATAGCAACACCCTCGACTGGCTTCACCTGCGCAGCGGTCTCGGGAGGGGCCGGTACGCCGAACCCAATGGATTATGCAGTGATCTTGGCCGCAGCCCTAGCGTTGGGTTGGGTAGGGCGCCGCCGCGCATTCTCCCCCCTTCTTTCGAGGGAGAAAGTTTAGTTTATGAATCGAATCGTCCAACGAGTGGTTCTGCTGGTGGCGCTCTGCTGCGCCGCCAGCAGCCACGCGCAAGACGACCCATGGGCGGACCGGGTGGTTTCGTACGCACCCATCAACCCCTTCGCC
The DNA here is from genome assembly GCA_029937645.1 of Candidatus Hydrogenedentota bacterium. GTDB lineage: Bacteria > Hydrogenedentota > Hydrogenedentia > Hydrogenedentales > JAPYPO01. Next base: position 1,778 of record JAPYPO010000600.1, on the reverse strand, counting down.
GGGTTTGAGGATCCCTCGAAAGCCCTAGGCCCGCCGTCGGGTTTCAATGCAAGTGTGCCGAATAACAGCGCGGTCGTCAGTCTGGGCGGCGTGGGGGGGCAGTTGGTCTTGGCCTTTGACACACCGGTTACGGACGACCCGAATAACCCCATGGGGTTGGATTGCATTGTATTCTCCAACGCCTTTTGGGTGGGGGGGAATCCGCAACGCCGGTTTCAGGAGCCGGCGGCCATCGAGATTAGCGCCGACGTGAATGGAAACGGACTGGCCGATGACCCGTGGTATCTCATACCGGGCAGCCGTGGCTTGTCGTACGCGGGTGGAGTAGTTCCAACGATCGTGGAGCCGGTCGGGGCGGGCAACGAAGAAGTGGGGGAGGAGTTATATCTTGCGGGCGCCGTCGCAAATCCGAATTGGCTCGACGACGATACCGCGAACGACGAGATGGAATTTAATTGGGGCTATGCGGAATTGAGCCCAACCCTCGCGCCCGTAGACGACAATTACGTACGGCCCGATGACCCGCACACCGTGGGCGTGACGCCAGGGAGCGGCGGTGGGGACGCCTTTGATATCGCTTGGGCTATCGATGCGTCGGGCGCGCTTGCGAATCGTGCGTCCTTCGATTTTATTCGACTGACCACTCTGGTAGACCGGAATCTGCAATCTGTCGGCGAGGCTTCGTCGGAGGTGAACGCAGTAGCCGATGTCGCGCCCGTTATAGGAGAAGGTGAGGGAGAAGGAGAGGGTGAAGGTGAAGGAGAAGGCGAGGGTGAAGGAGAGGGCGAGGGTGAGGAGGAGCCGGAAATGAAAGAAGTTCCGTTGGATGGGGCGGCGCTTCTCTTTCTGATTCTCATCGTGGCCGGTGCTGTTCGGCTTGGGCGATCTGATTCGCTATCAGAGAAGAGGCGGAACCGTGGGTTTACACTTATTGAACTTCTGGTGGTGATTGCGATTATTTCGATTCTTGCTGCGTTACTGTTGCCCGCGTTGGGACGCGCTCGTGAAAAGGCGCTCTCCATGCAGTGTGTGAACAATCTTCGCCAGCTCTATTTGGCGAACACTATGTATGCCGATGAATCGCGGGGGCGGTACGCGCCGGCCGCGCCGGACATCGACCAGGCGGGCGGCGGGTTGCACCGGTGGCATGGCGTGCGGGAGCAATTCGACCTTGAGTTCGACGGGCGGAAGGGTCCCTTGGCCGATTACCTAGTGGATGAGCGGGTGAAAGCGTGTCCTGTCTTCACCGAATTCCTCGAACGTGGCGAGGTGGACAACGCCTTCGAATCCGGCACGGGCGGCTATGGATATAACCAGTCCTATATCGGCGGGACCGCGCACCTCAATCCTTATCCAACCTCCAGTCGAATGACGATGCTCGATAGCCGGGTCAGCACTCCCTCCAAGACCATCATGTTTGCCGATTCCGCCCTGCCGCAGGATGGCTACCTCATCGAGTACGGGTTTCTCGAAGCGCCACACTTCCCGAGCCCAGACCAGCCCCGGGGGAATCCCGATTTCGGGCTTGCGGCACCTTCCATACACTTCCGCCATTACCGTAGGGCGAATGTTCTCTGGGCCGATGGCCACGTAACGAGTGAACGCTGGGAATGGGCCCCCGAGAAAAACGTGTATCAGGGCGAAAACCAGTCGTGGTCCGTGGGCTGGTTCGGGCCGAGAAATAACTACTACTTCGATTCGGGCGATAAATCGGGGTATTCAATCAAGCCCGGATTTCCCATTTAGAAAAGTCATCTTTAGATCCGCAGACATCGTTT
>JAPYPO010000599.1 GCA_029937645.1 Candidatus Hydrogenedentota bacterium | reverse complement strand
AAGAGCGGGTGGGCGGCAAGGTTCTAGCGATTCCGCATAACGGCAATTTGAGCGCCGGGATTATGTTCGGGCCCAACGACTATGACGGAAACCCAATAACGCGGCAGTATGCAAAAACACGTTCGCGCTGGGAACCGATCTATGAAGTGACCCAGTACAAGGGCGATGGAGAAACGCACCCGGTTCTTTCGCCGACGGACGCATTCGCGGATTTCGAGCGCTGGCACGTCGCGGGTTTTTCTGGAGAGCGGCCCGACAATTTTGAGGAACAAAAGCGAAGGGAGTATGCCCGATCCGCTTTGAAGATAGGGCTGGATGAATACGTTAAGCTGGGTGTCAATCCGTTCAAATTCGGCATGATCGGCAGCACGGACGCCCATACCTCGCTGTCGACGGCCGACGAAGACAATTTTTGGGGCAAGCTGGCTTTCTACGAACCCAGCCCGTTCCGTGCAAAGAGGAGTTGGCACTTCAGCGCCTCCGGCTACGCTGCCGTGTGGGCTACCGAGAACACGCGGGAAGCGATCTTCGCCGCCATGCAACGCAAAGAGACCTATGCGACCACCGGGCCGCGCATGACCGTCCGCTTATTTGGTGGCTGGGACTATGTAGCGGACGACGCGGCGCGACCGGACTTGGCGAAAGTCGGTTACGCCAAGGGCGTACCTATGGGTGGCGATTTGACGAATGCGCCCGATGGAAAATCGCCAAACTTTCTGATTCGCGCCGTGAAAGATCCCGATGGCGCAAACCTGGATCGGGTACAAGTAATTAAGGGGTGGCGCGATGCGGATGGCGAATTGCATGAGCAGGTCTACAATGTCGCCCTATCGGACCGCCGAAAGGAATCGCGCTCGGGTAAGGTCAAGCCCGTGGGCAATACGGTTGATGTGAAAGATGCGTCGTACCTAAACACCATCGGCGATGCCGAATTGGCTATCGTGTGGACGGACCCCGATTTCGACGAGGAGGAACTCGCGTTTTATTACGTGCGCGTGATCGAGATTCCCACGCCCCGCTGGACCGCATACGACGCGAAGCGCTTCAGCATAAACGACTTGCCGGAAGAAGTTCCCATGATTGTTCAGGACCGCGCCTACACCTCGCCCATCTGGTATACCCCGAGCTGAGCGCCCGACATTGTTCAAGCGACTACTAAAAGAACCCCTGCTCCACTTCATGGCGGCCGGCACCCTGCTGTTTCTCGCGTTCGCTCTCGTCTCGGAGGTCGAGCCGTCGGACGGGTCTACTCGTATCGCCGTAGACCGCGATGCGCTTCTTACCTTCATGCAGTATCGTTCCAAGATTTTCGATCCGGGCCGCTTCGAAGAGGTGCTGGACAATCTTCCGGAGGCGGATCTGCAAGCCCTCATCGATGACTATACCCTTGAAGAGGCCCTCTACCGCGAAGCCAAGGCACTACGATTGCACGAGCAGGACTACTCGCTCCGCCAGGGCCTCATCCGGAAACTGGAATTCATAAACCAGGGCGTCATCTCATCCGCCATAAAACTGTCCGACTCTGAACTAAAACGCTACATGGAAGCGAACGAGGCGCGCTACTACATTCCCGCAAAAACGACCTTCACCCATGTATTTTTCAACGCGAAGACGCACGGAGAAGAAACAGCGGAAGCGTTGGCCCGCGCGGAGCTGGAGATCCTAAACGAATCCAGCGTTCCCTTCCACGAGGCCCCGTCCCATGGCGACCGCTTCCTCTACCACCGTAACTACGTGAACAAAGCCGCAGACGAAATCGCCAGCCATTTTGGAACCAACTTGCAAGAGCAGCTCTTCGATTTCGAGGCAGACGACACGATCTGGCGTGGGCCTTTGCGCTCGATCTATGGTTTCCATCTGGTTATGGCGACGAGGCAGACGCCGGGGTATGCGCCGTCGTTGGAGGACGTGCGCGGCCGGGTTGAACTGGATGCCGCCCAGGACCGGTTGAAGCAGGAGATGGATAAAATTAATCAGGCGATTGTGGATAGCTACGACGTGGAAATTGTCGGCGGTCTCACGACCGATGAGTCGAGCCCGGAAAAGGTCGAATGATTCGGATCTTACTCTCAGTCTTCGTAGCGCTTGTTTTGGCCTCTCTATATTCCGAGAGAGCGCGTGCCGATGACAGCCGCCCGCTGTACGTCGAGATAGAAGAAATTGCGGAGAACACCTACGCGCTACGCCTCAAGGTCCCTCCATCGATCCAGGCCTCGAACGCGCCAGCGATTGTATTTCCAAAAGACTGCGTTGAAGTTCGAGACTCCGCGTCGCGCAAGGCCGGGCAACTTCGATACCGCTGCGAAGAAAGCCTTTCTGGTAGAGAAGTATCCATCCACTACCCAGGGCGCCGACCCGCCGTCTCCAGCATTGTAAAGTTCATCGGGCGGGCGGGTGAAACGCATACCGCGATCAGGGGGCCGCAAGAGACAGTCTGGCGCGTACCCGAAGCGGAAACTAAGTCCGGCGTGGCGCGCGATTATACGTGGCTCGGAATCCACCACATTGGGGTTGGCATGGATCATCTGCTGTTTATTCTTTGCCTGATCTGGATCGCCGGGAGTCC
>JAPYPO010000598.1 GCA_029937645.1 Candidatus Hydrogenedentota bacterium | reverse complement strand
GGGAAGAGGACGTGCCCTGGGATCGCGTGCGGGATTTTGCCGCGCAGTCCCGGGCTCGATTTGATTCCACCGCCGCCCAGCGTCTCGTGTTGGTATTGGAGCAAGGCACGTCTTCGCCACACGCGATTGTGGGTGCAGCGCAAAAACGGATTGCGGACGCCGGCGAGGCGAATTGGTCCACGCCGGATGGAGCTGCCTACGGCTCGGGTCCAGTTGAGGGGAAACTGGCTGTTCTGTTTCCCGGTCAGGGAACGCAGTACACGGGAATGTTGCGGGATTTCGCCTGCCGGTTTCCTTCTATGCTGGACACGCTCGATGAGGCGAATAGCGTCCTCGGCGCGGCCTTCTCAGGGAAACGCCTTCATGAACTCATCTATCCGCATCCAACCTTCGACGCGGAATCTGCCCAGGCGAACCAAGCGGCGCTTACATCAACCGACGTGGCACAGCCAGCCATCGGTGCGGCGAGTCTCGGCGCGTTTCGTGTGTTGCAAGGATTCGGTCTCAAGGCGGAGGCCTTTGCGGGGCACAGCTACGGCGAGTTGACGGCCCTCTGCGCGGCGGGCCGTATGGAGGCCGAAACCTTTTTCCGGATTTCCGCGTTGCGCGGTAGCCTCATGGCCGGGGATGGCGAAGATCGAGGAGGCATGGCGGCGGTTCGTGCTCCCCTTGATGATGTTGAGTCGATTCTGTCGGAGAGCGGGCTTGGCCTCGTTGTCGCGAATAAGAATACACCGGACCAAGCGGTGATATCGGGCGAGACTGGCGCGATTAGCCAGGCCGTCGAACTGTTCAAATCGCGGGATATCCGTTGCACGGTCTTGGATGTGGGCGCGGCCTTCCATAGCCCTCTGGTTGCGGGCGTAAGCGGCCCCTTCCTGGAAGGATTGCAGGCCCACGAATTTTCGGACAGCGCGATCCCCGTCTTCGCCAATACGACGGGCGACGTGTACCCAAGCGATCCCAGCGAGGCAAAAAAGTTGTTGGCCGGTCAACTTGCACAGCCGGTTGAATTTGTACGTGAGATCGAAGAGATGTACGCGGCAGGGGTCCGCGCCTTCGTGGAAGTAGGGCCCGGCGCGCGTATGTCCGGCCTTGTCCGGGCCGTTCTCGGCGATAAAGAACACGCGGTGTATGCGCTCGACGCCTCCAATGGGAAACGCGATGGCGTTCTTGACCTCGCGCGATTGCTTGCCGCCCTCGCGGCCTCGGGGCATCCCCTTTCACTCTCTGAATGGGACGCGGATTATCGACCCGCCAAGGTAAACGACGGCAAAAAACGATTTACTGTTCCCATTTGCGGCGCGAATTATGTCGCACCGAAGAAAACGAAGGCCGCCATGCCCAAGGCGAAGGCTCCAGTTGCCCCGGCGAAACCAGCTCCCGCTGCGGCGCAGGTAGCCACAGTGAAAAAGTCTGCACCCGCGTCGGCTCAAGTCCGAACGCCTGCTCAAGTCCAAGCGCCTGCTCCCGTGGCAGCCGTACCCTCGATGGAGCCGTCGACTGCGGCGGATCTGCTTGCGCAAACGCAAGCGAATATTGCGGCCTTGCAGCGTATGCAGGAGCATACGGCCGCGCTTCACAAACAGTATTTGGAAGGCCAAGAAAACGCCGCGAGCGCTATCCGAAATCTCCTCCAGCAACAGCAAGGGGTGTTCCAGCCGGGCGTTGTCCCAGCGCCGCAGCCCGTCGCTGCGGAGCGGCCTCCCGCGCCCATCGAAACATCCGTTGAAACATCTATAGAACCGGCCCAGCCTCTCGCCGAGGAAGCCGCGCTTCCGGCGCCTGTGTCAACCAGCGATGAACAATCAGACGGGCTGCGCGTCGGCCTGCTCGAAGTGGTGGCCGAGAAGACCGGCTATCCGGCTGAGATGCTGGAACCGGGTATGAGCCTCGACGGTGATTTGGGTATCGACTCGATCAAACGCGTCGAGATTTTGTCCGCGCTCCAAGAACGTTTTCCCGAACTGCCCACTATTGAAGCGGAAGAGTTGGGCGCGATTCAGACGCTTGCCGATATTCTGGAACACCTTGGCACTCCGGAACACCTTGACGGCGCGGTCGAGCCCGCGGCTGACGTTGGGGATTCCATTCCGACCGAGGGGAATTACCAGGGTCTGTTGTTGGCTATCGTCGCCGAAAAGACCGGGTATCCCGTGGACATGCTGGAAGTCGGCATGAGCCTCGATGGCGACCTGGGCATCGATTCCATCAAGCGCGTTGAGATCCTGTCCGCGCTGCAAGAAGAGGCGCCGGAGCTTCCAACGATTGAGGCGGAAGACTTAGGGCGTTTGCAAACCCTTGAGGATATTCTGAATCACCTGGATGCGGTTGCGCCTGTCGCTGCTGCAACGACGTCGGCTACCGCTTCCTTCGATGTCTCGCCGCTTCTACTCGAAATCGTGGCGGAGAAAACCGGCTATCCGGTGGACATGCTCGAACTGGGGATGAGCCTTGACGCAGATTTGGGGATTGATTCCATCAAACGCGTTGAAATCCTGTCCGCATTGCAAGAACGCGTACCCGAGTTGCCCACCGTTGAAGCGGAAGACCTGGGCAACATGGTGA
>JAPYPO010000597.1 GCA_029937645.1 Candidatus Hydrogenedentota bacterium | reverse complement strand
GAATCTACTGATTCCATCGCCAGCGTACCTAGCCGCCCAGGCTTTTCAACCGGGGGCAGGGAAGATCGTTGATCTGAGAGGGCTTTTCTTGGTAGAATCCGCAGGTTTGTGCCCCGAAGTATACCACGGCGGGGGACTTTCCCCAAGCCGATGAGCAGGAGAATGACATGTCACGCGTATGTGAGTATAGCGGCAAACGCCCCCGCATGGGCAAGAAAATTGTCCGTCGCGGTAAAGCCAAGAGAGAAGGCGGAATCGGGCAAAACGTAACAGGGATCACCAAACGTCGCTGGAAGCCGAACCTTCAGAAGATTCGTATCATTGATGAAAACGGGACCGTTCGACGCATCAAGGTTTGCGTCCGCTACATCAAGGCCGGAAAATTCGTTAAGGCTGCAAAAGTCCCTAAGAACGCAAGAGCCTCTAAGAAAAAGAGCGCCTAAGACTGCGCGGCTATACGCCAGTAATCCACACCATCCATGAGCGAAACTCTTCTAATCTCCGGCGCGGGCGGCAATCAGATCGGTATCTTCATCAAGGCCCGCGCCATGGGCATCAAGACCGTCGCAGCCGACGGCAACCCCCAGGCGCCGGCCTTCCCTCACGCGGACGCCCAGGAAGTTATCGATATTCTTGACCCGCAAGCGCTGATCCAAGCCGCTCGGAAACACAAGGCCGAGGCGATTTATCCTGCGGCCGAGCTATCCGTGGAAGCGGTGGCCGAGGCGTCTGCGCGTTTGGGATTGCCGGGCCTTGCGCCAGAGGCCGCTCGTCGCGCGCGCAATAAATTCGAGATGCGGCAAGCCTTGGAGCGGGCGGGCGTTCCCAGCGCGGACTACCGCTTGGCCCGAAACGCCGGAGAAGCGCGTGAGGCGGCGGTGGCGCTGGGCTTCCCGCTTATCGTAAAGCCCGTTGACGCGAACTCCAGCAAAGGCGTGCTGCGTGTCGATGCGCTCGACGAGATCGACGCCGCGTTTCATAACGCCTTCCCCTACTCTTTGTCCGACGGGGTCCTCCTCGAATCCTTCCTGGAAGGAACCGAGTTCGGTGTGGATGGCCTCATGTACGAGGGCCAATACATCCATGGGGGCACGACGGGGAAAGTGCTTTCACCTCTCCCCCACCGCTTCGACCTCGCCCTCTTCATGCCTCCCCGTGGCCCTGGGCACGACGACGGCGCAATCGTGCGTTGTGTCGAGGGAGCGCTGCAGGCTATCGGAGTGACCACCGCCACGACCCATGTCGAAGTCATGCTCACCGCCGAAGGACCGCACATCGTCGAAATCGCAGCTCGTCCCGGCGGCGCGCGAATCCCTACCGATCTCGTTCCTCTTGCATACGGCATGGATTTCATGGCCGACAGCATCCGCATTTCTCTGGGGCACGCGCCGTGTGAGAAACGGATGTACGAACGGGGATCGGCTATCTATTGGATTCCGGCCGAACCGGGCGTGGTCGAAAAGATTACCGGTGGCAAAGAAGCGGCCCAAGTAAAAGGGGTCCGCGAGATTGACTTCAGCGTGGCCGTAGGCGAAAGCCTCGACCCTATCGTGGACTGCGTGACGCGCGATAAGGTAGGCTACGCGCTCACGGAAGGCGAGTCGGCCGAGGACGCCCTTCGCATCGCCCGCGAGGCCCTGAACCTATGTGCCGTCCACACACGTTGATAGGAGTTCGAGCTTGATTGTAGACGCGCTCACCCACGTTCACGCGAATAAAGACCGCTTCGGGAACGGAACGGATGCGCGCGTTGAATTCCTGATCAGCAATCTTGATCGAGCCGGTATTGACAAGGCCGTCGTAACGGCCATCGCCGCCGACACGAACTACGGAACCACGAGCGAATACGTCGCGGAATGCTGCCAGCGCTATCCCGACCGCATCATCGGCTTCGCGTCGGTCGATCCGTTGCGCGACCCTGATGCCGTTGCGAAACTGGAATGCTACGTCACCGAATCCGGCCTTCGCGGGCTGAAACTTCACCCGCGCCATCAGCAGCTATCTGTCGATGACCCCAGGGTCGTCCCCGTCGTAGCGAAAGCCGCTGAACTTGGCATCCCGGTCATGGTCTGCGGCAGTCAGTGGAAACACGCTCCCCTCGCATGGCAAGACCCGGCCAACGTAGACGTACTCTGCAAACGCGTCCCTGATGCGAAAATCATCATCGCCCACGGCGGAGGATTCCGCTTCTGGGATGCGTTCATCGTCGCCGTTGCTAACGAGAACGTCTACCTGGAAACCTCCATCCTCCTGAACTACTTCCGCGGAACTCCCTACGAGCAGCAATACCGATTTACGCTGGAGCAGCTCGGGGCAAGCCGACTTATCTACGGCTCAGACCACCCAGAAGATCCCGCGGGCGACTGCTACCCCCGAAGCCGTTCCATCCTTGAGGAGTATGGCTTCACCGCCGAAGATTGCGCGAAGATATTTGGTGAAAATATCCTGGGGCTCGTCGGGTAGGATTGATACGCGCCTCATAGCGCAGGTTTTTAGCCCGCTTTCTCCGCAAGAAAATCGGAAATCCTATAAGCCCGGATTTCCCATTTGGAAGAGTCATCTTGAGATCCGCCGGCATCGTTT
>JAPYPO010000596.1 GCA_029937645.1 Candidatus Hydrogenedentota bacterium | reverse complement strand
GCGCGGAGATGCTCCTGAGTTAGCCCTTCAACATTTCTCCCATATATTCGCCCGATGAGATATCACTCATTCGTGTGGATTTGTGTCCATTCGTGGTTCAATAAAGACAATCCTTTTGATCCGGTGGGTAACGCCTACCAACAGGTCATGGAATCCTCGAATAATCCCGTCAGCGCTTCCTCATCCGCTGGCCTCGGCGACAACTTAGTCACCCGATGCTGAGGCAGCGTACCCTCAACCAGCGCTGGGATGTCGTCGGATGTGTACCCGATAGCCGAGAGGCCGTTGGGAACATCGAGCTGTTGCATGAGTTCAAGAATACAATCCGCAAGAATCTTTCCCGCGTCCTCGTTCTGGGCCGTGGATACGTCGGTACCCAGGGCCTGAGCGGCTTCAAGATGACGTTCGGGACACGCCTGCGCGGTAAAGCGAAACACGGCCGGCGCGTTAAGAACCACCGACACGCCGTGCGGGACCATCGCATGGTCAACGGTATAGCCTTTCGGCGTATAGCCACGGACCATCCCCGAGACCGGATACGACATTCCATGGCACAGATGAACGCCTGCGTTGCCAAAGCCCACCCCGGCGTAGGCCGCAGCGAGCAGCATCATCCCGCGTGCTTCTTCGTCCGAAGGATCCTCCACCGCGCGCCGAAGAAACTTCGCCACCATATCCATCGCGTGGAGCGACCAAGTATCACTAATAGGGTTCGAACCCTGGTACGCGGGGCGCAGCAGCGGGCGGTCAGGTTTGGCCCGTTCGCTGAAAGGCATCGCGGTATACGACTCGACCGCGTGCGTTAGCACATCCAACCCCGTGGAAGCCGCTACTTCGGACGGGAGAGTCCGGATGTTATGCGGGTCCAACAACCCAAGCGTGGGCTTGAGGCGCAGACTCGCGATGCCGGTCTTGGCGTGCAACTCTTCAACATCGAAGATCGCCACGCCCGTGGTCTCGCTACCGGTACCCGAAGTCGTCGGCACGGCGATAAGCGGCTTGAGCGGTCCCGGGACGGGTTTGCCTTTGCCGATGGGCACGTTAACATAGTCAAAGAAGTCCGCAGGATACGTGCTGTAGAGATTGGCCGCCTTGGCGGTGTCGATCACCGACCCCCCACCGATCGCAAGGAAAGCATCGCAGGGATTCGCCTCGGCGAAGGCGATCGCCTCCTTAAACGAAGCGTCGTTCGGCTCAATGCGGACCCGATCAAAAAGAGTATAGCGAACCTTCTCATCCTCCAACGATTGGAGCGCGATGGAGACCGGCTCCATTTTCGCCATCATCGGGTCCGTAAACACCAGCACATGCTCGGCGCCCATGTCAGCCAATTCCATCCCGACTTCACGGGTGGCGCCGGGGCCAAAGCGAATATTAGATGAGGCCATGTTAAACGCGGTTTCTTTGGACATATCCGTTCCTTCCATAACAAATCGTTGAGAATTGGCTGGAAGTTTACCATGCCCGTCAAGCGTTGGAAAAGGAATCCCGCAGGCTGGTAAGCTAGCAGCCCGTGGCAAAAGTATCGCGCGGGCTGCTAGGGCATACCTTTCTCTCCGCCGTGTCAGAATTCAATGGTGAGACTTCTGGTGCGGTAGAGAACACCCGTCAGGGAGCAAGAAATGGACGCATCGGCAACTACAGCGACACAACAAATCAAGCATCGGGTAGGCGGTTCCCAATGGGACGGCGAGCCCAAGGGGCATTCTCAAGTCTACAACCCCGCGACCGGGGCGGTAACCGGCCTCCTCAGTCTCGCATCCTCGGCGGACACAAACCACGTTATCCAAACGGCCAAAGAAGCGTTTCGTGAATGGCGGCAAGTCCCTCTGGGTCGACGCGCGCGCATCATGTTCGCCTTTCGCGAATTGATGGTGAAAAATCAACGCAAGCTCGCCGAGCTGATCACGGCCGAGCACGGCAAGGTCCTGTCCGACGCCGAGGGAGAAGTAGTCCGTGGGATTGAAGTCATCGAATTCGCCTGCGGCATTCCCCATCTCCTGAAGGGCGAATATTCGGAGGCGGTATCCACCGACGTCGACTCCCATTCCGTACGGCAGCCCTTAGGCGTCGTAGCCGGGATCACGCCCTTCAATTTTCCCGCGATGGTGCCGATGTGGATGTTTCCCGTGGCGCTCGCGTGCGGGAATTGTTTCATCCTCAAGCCCTCAGAGAAAGTACCCTCCACCGCAAATCTCATGGCCGAGCTACTGCACGAAGCGGGGCTGCCCCCCGGCGTCTTCAGCGTACTCCACGGCGACAAGGAAGCCGTAGACGCGCTGCTCGATCACGACGATGTCGCCTCAATAAGCTTTGTAGGCTCGACACCCATCGCGAAGTACGTCTACAAAACAGGCTGTGCCGCCGGCAAGCGCGTGCAAGCCCTGGGCGGCGCGAAGAACCATATGATCGTCCTCCCCGACGCCGATCTCGATGCAGCAGCCGACGCCGCGATCGGTGCGGCCTACGGTTCCGCCGGCGAACGGTGCATGGCAGTATCGGCGTTGGTCGCAGTCGATCCCGTGGGCGACGCGTTGGTGTAAAAAATTCGGGAGCGGGCGGCGGCGATTCAACCGGCACCCGGC
>JAPYPO010000595.1 GCA_029937645.1 Candidatus Hydrogenedentota bacterium | reverse complement strand
AGAGATGATCACCGCCTCGAATAGGCGGCAATCAGTAAAAGGCTGGCTAGCCAATCCGGATGAAGAGGACTTCAATGACGCACGGCCGCGGTACGAAGCGCCCCGGGAAACCGCCGGAAATAGGCCGCCCCATCACCACAATTCTTAAATAGCGGCAATGCGTCGTCCTTCTATAATGACACCAGAAGAAAACACAAAGTCAGAAGACTCCATCCGTTCTGAAGTCGGCGAGATCGGCAATCGGGTGCGGTACATCCAGCGCCGCGTCGGAGAGATCGGCGAACAAGTCGAAGAGAACTATCAACTCCTGCGCGAGATCCAAGACACTGCGACGTTCGAAAACGAAGCGAGCTGCTACGATCTGTTCGACGACGAACGCGTTTATGAATGAAGCTGCGTCGCCGCCCCCCGCTGAAACGCCGTAGTAGGCAACATGGCAATGCCCCTCGTCAGCCGACAACCGGAAATAGACGTAGAGACGCAGAGGCCACGTGACTCGGAAAGAGCGAAACCTTTATAAAGCGAAGTGTGGTCCCTGTTGTCATCAAGGAGTGACACTATGACGGGATTCAATACTTATAGGACAGGCGGAAACCTTTACGGCAACGACGAACGTAGCGAGGCCTACGGCGCTGTCTCGGGGTACGCTGTCGCCGTTTACCCCGTTGAGGATACGCCTGCGGTGGCCCATTTCATGGAACGCGACGCCGGATCGCTAGCGGATTTCCTAGCCCCTGTTGAAATCTCCGCGTATGCGCCTATCTCGGAACAGATATTCGGCGAAGAATCCCGTCAGTCGAAGATTTCTCTCGAACAGATTCTCAATCTTATGAACGAGAGGGCGCGCATCCACAAGCGTCATATGGACGATATTGAAGAACGTCATCGTCAGTTGCACGGCCAGCTGTTCGGCGCGCAACTTCACTCGAAGGAGGATAATCACAAACGGGAAATGGGCCTTCAAACGACCCTGATGCGTCTGGATACTGAACGCCGCAAAGAGGAGCTTACATTCTGGAAAGACTCGAGCGACTTGCGCGAGAGTCTCTTCGAGCTGGCAAAGGAGTATCAGGCCGCGCGCCATCGTACTGCTCTACTTGGCGATGTGGAGAGTGGGGGGGAGCCCTATGGCGGATAACGCTTACGGTTCGGCTGACCGGGTACGTGAACTTTGCAGAAAGCTGAAACCGGTCATGGGCCAGTCCGCCGAACGTATTTTCAATGCCTATTCGGCCGTGGATGCCGAAGGGAAGAAGCAGATCGAAACCTATGTCGACGCGCTCGCGGCCCGGCATCTCGGGCGGACGCTGGATGACGTTTCCGTAAACCTTGTTCCTCCGTCAACGGAGCGGGTATCCGGTCCCTATAATCTCGGAACCGTGCAGTACAACGGCAAAGACATCGGCGATTTTGGCTTGCGGGAGAACGAATGGATTCAGCACGTCGGGGTTTTTGGAAGAAGCGGAGCGGGCAAGACCAATCTCGGATTCGAAATCTTTCGGCAACTTAAACAACACGGTAAGCCCGTATTGATCCTGGACTGGAAACGGAATTACCGGGACCTACTCACACGGGCGGAGTTTCAGGATGTAGCCGTTTACACGGTGGGACGCGATGTGGCGCCCTTTCGATTCAACCCTTTGATACCCCCCAAGGGTACCGATGCAAAGACCTGGCTCAAACGAATTATTGAGGTCGTGGCCACATCCTATATGCTCGGAGACGGGGTTCTATTCTTGCTGCAGGAGACACTCGACGCCGTCTACGACGAGTTCGGGCTGTATAGCGGCGATGTCCACGAATGGCCCACGTTTCGACACGTCATGGAGCGGGCCCAAGAACGCAACGCAAAGGGGCGGGAGTCCGCGTGGCTCGCCTCGACGATGCGGGCCCTCTCGGCCCTGAACTTCGGGGAAATGGGCAACGTCCTCAGCGCGCCCGAAGAGCAGCAGGCCACTATGGAAGACCTGCTTTCAAAATCGGTGATCCTCGAAATGGACGCCCTCAGCCAGGCCGACAAGGTGTTCGTCATCAGCGCGCTGCTCCTGTGGATACACCATTATCGGATGACCGAAGGCACACGGGAAGTCTTCAAGCACGCCATCATGATCGAAGAGGCCCACCATGTCCTCAGCAACGAACGGCGCAGCCTCATCGGCGGCCAGTCCGTCATGGAAATTACGTTCCGGGAAATTCGGGAATACGGCGAGAGTATAGTCGTGCTCGATCAGCACCCAAGCAAGATAGCCTTCTCCGCGCTCGGAAATACCTACTGTTCCATCTGCTTAAATGTGAAACATCAAAAGGACGTGAGCGCCACGGCCCAAAGCATGCTCCTTGATGGAGACGAAAAAGACATTCTCGGCAGCCTTGAGGTGGGACAGGCTGTCGTCAAATTGCAAGGACGCGTGCCCAGACCCTTTCTAATTCGCATTCCGGAATTTAATATCCATAAAGGTGCGATTTCCGACGCGGGCCTCCGAGAAAAGATGATTGCGCTCGGGCCAAACCAAGACGTGACGGCTGCCGCAATCGTCGAGCCAGCCTACCGTGTGTCTAAGGCGGGAGGGCCTTCCATAGAATCTGAGGC
>JAPYPO010000594.1 GCA_029937645.1 Candidatus Hydrogenedentota bacterium | reverse complement strand
GGTTCCGAGATGAAACCCAGATGGGATGCCCAAGCTCGGAGCTAACGTTGGACTACGACGGCTATTTGCGCTATCGTCCAATAATCAGAGAGTTATTGGCATCGGCGGAAGAAGATGGAGATTGAAAGTGAACATCCTTCGCACGACGACCTTGCTAGTCATTGCAATTTGGACCGCCGTTCTGTCAGCAGATGCGGAAGACGCATCAGCATATGTTCAAGAGGTAAAAGACCCGGCCGGCTTTCGCCTCGGCGAACCGGTGTACTCCGGACCGCAACCCGGAGAGAAACTCCGCGGCTTCTCCGTAATTCCGCCCCGAAGAAACAACCTAGGCGGCCAATTCGATCCTGTAGCCCTCGCGCTGGGCAAACCCCACGTCTTGATCTTTCCCGACGATTCGGACACCGCAGAAGGAATCGGAGCCTTTGCGGGCGCGGTGGAGACAATCGCGAAGAACTCGCAGACTGGGCTAGCCGCTTCGGCTGTGATCCTGGGCCACGAGCGAACGACGGGAATTGGATTTACGACTCTCCCGGACTTTTACTGGGATTGGTTCAACAAGGTCTATCGGATCGGTTACTCGCCCGACGGACGCGATGGGCCAGGCGCCTACGGCCTGGACCGAAACATTGTCATGACCATCCTGATTGCGGATGCCAAAGGAAAGGTGCTCTACAACTTTCCATTCAGAGAGACGCTACAAGATCGACCGGACCCGCATGTAGTCGGCGCTTTGGCTGACGCCGTCGGCGAAGACCTGGAAACGGTCGCTTCGTGGTTTAACGAGAAGTTGCCCGATGACTCAGAGATGGAGATGCGCGAAATGGAGAATGAGGACAAAGAACAAGAGTGAGACATAAGTCCACGTTTCGACGAGTTAAATTTGGTTTCCTGTTCGAGCTTAAGATTCATGACGGGCAGAAGCCGTTCCTCGATCAATTTGGGGCTAGTGAGTGCACGCCAAACCTTCTCCAACGAATGATCCCAATCGAATATTATTGATCGGCGGCTTAAATCCGCTCGGTTTTGCTTGATAGTAGACTCGGCGCCCCTCCGAGTGATCACTAGCCCCACCTCTTTCAAAGCTGTAAGGTGTTGTAAAGCAGGTGGATGGGAGATTTTAATTCCATCTGTAATGTCCTTTGCCGCCGATTCGTCGCGCGTGAGCGATGCGGGCTAAGACCCCGTCTACACCGTAGCGATTAAATTTGTTGTCACACATGGGCGCATCGCGACAATATACACATAGATGACATCATCAACGAAAAAACAGCGTCGCTTCGAAGCTCTGGTTCTCGATCATCACGTTGGCATACGGGCTTTCGTACGGTCATTGGGAGTGGATCCGGATTGGGTCGATGATATTGCCCAAGAGGCATTCTTGATTGCATTCGATCAATTTGACACGTTTGACTCCCAGCGCGACTTCGGGAAATGGATTCGGGGCATCGCCGCGAATATTGTGCGCAACGAAATCCGGAAGAGCGCGCGCCGTCGCCGCATTCTAAACGTGGGGCTGAGCGAAATCCTTACCGGACTCCATGGCGAGGCGCAGGAAGTCATTGAACCAATCGCTATTCAGTCTGTACGGGATTGTTTGGGCAAATTGAATCCAGAACCCAGAAAGCTAATCCAAGCGCGGTATAGAGACGGTCTTTCCTCGCCTAAACTCGCCGAGATTTACGGACAATCGGCCGCGAATATCCGGCAGCGTCTCACGCGAATCCGCCAGGAGCTTCGTTCTTGCCTGGAGGCGAACATGGTGAAGGAGGCCTAATGATGAGTGAAACGCGATTTCATGAACTTCTGGGTATCCTCTTGGACGATGATCTGTCGTCCGACGAGTTGAACGAGTTGGCCGCACTGGTGGAAGAAGACTCAGGCCGCGCTGCGGAGCTTCATTCTCAGTTGGAGATCTCTGAAATCATCGGGCTCTCGGAGGATCGGCTTCGAGACAGCTCCCTTTTCGTTTCTGCCCTTCGTTCCCGAATGCCTGATGCCCTATTTGTCTCAGGTGTCGCAGGCAAGATTCGATCGAGGCGGAAGCCCTCAACCTTGTTGTTCGCCTCTTGGGCGGTTGCCGTCGCTGCCGTGGTTGCACTGATGGTCCCCAACCTTTTTTCGTCTGCGCCAGATAACTCTCTGATTGTCGCTGAGTTAGTAGAATCAGACGGCCTTGTGCATTGGAATGGAGCCGATGGCGACGTAACAGTGGCTCCGGGGCCCGGATTTTCCCTTGGCGGCGGGGGCACCCTAGAGACGATGAGTTCGAGCGCGTGGGCGAAAGGCGTCTACCCCGATGGCACCGAATGGACTCTCTCGGGTAATTCAAGGCTGACCGTATACGATAGTCGTCAGAAGATACTGCACCTTCATCAAGGTGAACTTGCGGCGAACGTGAAGCCCCAACCCCTCGACCGCCCGATGAAAATACGTACACCGTCCGCTAATCTCAGCGTGCTTGGAACGCAATTCTCCGTCCGGTCGGAAAGAGCGCTTACGCGACTGTCCGTTGAAAGCGGCGGCGTCTTGATGACCCGAAGCTCGGATAGTCGCGAGATTGAGGTCGCGGAGAATCGACAGGCGCTCGC
>JAPYPO010000593.1 GCA_029937645.1 Candidatus Hydrogenedentota bacterium | reverse complement strand
GAGGACGCCCGCGCCCAGGATGTAGTAAGGGATAGTCGCGAAGGTGAGAATTACCAGCGCAAGCAGAACGTCGGTATGCAGCACCTTCATCCAACCGCGCGCATGGGGTTCCCAGTTTGGATCGCTCCGGTCTGAACCGACGAAACTCGGGTAGCCTTTTTCGATGCACCAGTAGGTGTAGTAAGAGACATCATTCGCGGTCGTTCCCGTATAGCCATAAGCGGCAAGCGCAAGCGCCGCAATCGGAATGAATAATGCAAAGTCGGGTTTCAATCCCCCGAAGATTTCTGCGGGCGTCGTACTATATTCCGTAAACTGCATGGCGATAGAGCAAACCAACGTGGTGAGCGTGAAGGTGAACACCAACACGAGCATGATGCGCTCGAGCCACTTATAGGAACCCATGGTCAGAATAAGAGAAGAGACGACCGCGATAATCCCCGCACACCATACGGGATCGAGGGTCAGAGCCGCCTCTGGATCGATGGCCCGATTGATCAACGATGTAAGGAAGGACATGGCTTCGCCCCCGCCGCCGAGGATCCCGCCCAATCCCATAACGCTCGGAACGTAAGATATCAGCGCCAGCCATATGGGCCAAGTGAGCCGCCAGATTTTCCCAGGTACTCGGTTCATCGCGCGCATATAGGTATCGCCCGAGATGATCGTGTACCGCGCCATCTCGGCCTGCACCAGCGACTTACACCAGCACGACAGGAGCATCCACCAGAGCAACCCAAAGCCCACCGCCGCGCCAAGGCTTGTGGTGAGGACGAGTTCGCCCGACCCGACGACGGCACCCGTCACGATGAGGCTCGGTCCGAGGTACTTCAGGCGGCTCCGAAGATTCGTCGGCGGCGAGTGCGATTCTCCGTGGCGCACTGTGTACGGGTCGGGTGTGGCGTCAGACATACAGCATTACTCCTCGTTGTCGCACGTAGATTGAAACACATTCTACCCGAGGTACATCCGGGAGAGTCTAGTCCTATATTCGACCAAGCACCTGAATGTGGGCGATCGATGCCTCTGTTGATTACGAGCCGGCCAGATGGTCAAGAACTTTTTGGTAGACGACAAAGCGTAGGAGGAACGCTACCATAATGCACTGAAAGATGAATATGGCCCATAGGGCGATCCGGATGGGCATGTGGGGGCGGATACGCTGATCCAACTTCCTCGAGTGAAGCCAAAGTGCAACGCCCGCCTGCATGGGCATGGTGACCGCCGAGGTCAGTCCACTAATCATAACCAAGACGAAGAAATTTGGGATCGCCAAATAGATGAGAAAGGCTACAAGCGGAAGCCCAATCACGTACCAGCGTGTGATCTTCTTGCGCAACCTCACGTTCGAGCGGTCAAACACCCGTGCCTCAATGAAGTAATCTGGAACAAAACGTCCGCCGCCGCCGACAACCGAGAGCACCGTCGAGAATAAAATGAAGAAGGCGCCGATGCTAAATACCCACACAGCCCACGGCCCGAGCGTCTGCGTGAATATATTGGACAACATCGATAAGGTCTTGTCGCTATCGTTGCCGGGGTTCAAGCCCATCTTATTGAGGACGCCCGCGCCCAAGGCGTAATAGGGTATGGTCGCGCAGGTGAGGATTACCAGCGCGAGCATGATGTCGGTATGCACAACCTTCATCCAGCCTCGGGCGTGGGATTCCCAATCGGGGTCACTCCGATCCGAGCCGACAAAACTTGGATAGCCCTTCTCGATACACCAGTAGGTGTAGGAGGAGATGTCGCCCGCGGTAGTCCCGGTGGAGCCGTAGGCTGAAAATGCGAGAAACGCAACGGCAGCCGTGCTCAATAGCGCAAAGTCGGGGTTCATTCCCGCAATCACATCGCCAAGATTCGTTTGATACTCCGTGAATTGCATGGCGATGGCGCAGACTAGCGTTGCAAGCGTAAACGTTGCCACGAGGACCAACATGATGCGCTCAAGCCACTTGTAGGAGCCGGTACATAATATGAGGGCAGCGCTGACCGCGACGATTCCCGTGCACAACCTTGGGTCAAGAGTCACACCGGCGACGGAGGCGAGGAAAACCATAGCCTGGCCCGAGCCGCCGACGAGTCCGCCGAAACCGATTGTAATGGGGACATAAGCGATAATGTGAACCCATATGGGCCAGGAGAGCCTCCATATTTTTTTGCCGGGCACCCGGTTCAGCGCGCGCAGGTAGGTATCGCCCGACATGATGGTGTACCGCGCAACCTCCGCCTGCACCAAGGATTTGCTCCAGCACGACAGTAGCATCCACCAGAGAAGTGACCAGCCGACCACGGCGCCGAGAGTCGTCGTGAGAACCATCTCGCCCGCGCCGACGACGGCACCCGTCACGATAAGGCTGGGCCCGAGATATTTCAGGCGTCTCCATATATTCGGGGGCGGCGCGTGAGATTCGCCGTGGCGTACTGTGTACGGGTCGGGTGCGGCGTCAGACATAGGTTATCATTCCTCGTAATTGTACGGGGATCCAAACGCATCGCACCCAAGACGGCATCCTAGCCGGTTCGCTTTTTGTCAGGATAACGGCCGCGCCTTCCCCATCGCTAATTGGCGTATGAGAGATGACTGTACAT
>JAPYPO010000592.1 GCA_029937645.1 Candidatus Hydrogenedentota bacterium | reverse complement strand
GGCTTGCACCAGGGCTAAGGTGTACTCCCGGCCGCCGAGATCGTCCTGGCCCTCCGTGGCCAGCGTGGTGTAGCGCTTTCCCTTTTCCACCCGAAGGACATTGACATCGAAGGTGCCGCCCCCGATATCCGCCACAATGTAGGTGCCTTCCTTCTCCTCGGTGTAACGGAGCAGGGCGGCGGTTGGTTCGTTCACGATACCGACGTACTTGTACCCGGCCTGCTCCACGATGCCCTGGGTCGAACGCCGCTGGGCGTCGTTGAAGGCGGCGGGAACCGTGACGAGAACGCCGGCGATGGATTCGCCCACGTACTCGGCCGCGTGTTTCAAGCGCCAGGCAAGAAACTCGGCTTCCAGTTCTTCCGTCGTCCAGGAGCGCCCTTCGGCGTCCACGATACCCGGAACGTCGCCGTGGCCACGGGCGCGCTTCGCGATGACGCACACATGCTCCGGGTGTAACTTACGGTAGCTTTTAGCCGCTCGACCATAGAGCAGTGTCTTAGGGTCTCCGCCTTCAAGCCCGATGGCGGTCACCGTGCATTCGTTCCCGTCGGGATCGGGAATGACCTCTACCTGTCCATTCTTCGTTGTGCGGGCGAGCAGGGTTGTTTCCGTGCCCAAATCCACCGCAATCACAATACCCTTCTTCTTACGTGCCATGATGCTTACTCCCTTCCTCGTGTGAGGTTGGTACCCTGTTCGCGCGTAGGCGCGAACGTAACTGCGACGACCATACGTGGCCGAAGAACCCGCCCGTCCCGGAGGAATCCGCTGCGTACTACGTCGGCAACGGTTCCCTCCTCCGCCTCAACAGGAGACGTACGGACGCCGAGAATTTCATCCCGGCTGGGGTCAACCCGGTTAGACTGCGGAACCGGGTGGACCTGGAAATCACCGAGCGCCCGAAGGAGTTCTCGCCGGGCGATCCGCGCACGCCGAAGGAGGGGGCCGTGGCGTCTTCGCGATCGCTTGCTGACGAAGGCCAGATCCTCCACCATCTGAATCACATCCTCGACACTGTCGAACGCGGCAATGATTCGCCGAACTGCTGTCATCGTTTCCGCCTCAGCGCTCGAAACGGACTCGATACGCGCCTCGCCCGATGGCTTTGCTACGGGAGCGGTACTTTCCTGCGCACCGGCCTCGGCGGCCGGTATAGGGACGGGCGTCTTAGGCGCCGGTGTGGGCGCCCCTTTTTTCCGCGAGCGTTTACGCGGTTTTTCTTCTCGAAGCTTCATGTCCAGTTCTCCTTTAGTTTTTACGGTTAGATTCCACGATGATTTTCACGACGGATACGATCAGTAAGAGAACGGTGCCGAAAGCCAATAACCCCATGACTTCGATATCGCCCGATCCGTTGCCGATTTCTTGAATCGTTGCTAGGTACGCGCTGATGGCTTCGTGGCTTTGGACGAGGATCGCCGCCGCAAAAACCAAGAGGCCGAGCACCACTACGTTGGACCATTTGACAGTCATCTTTTTCACCTCCTCTCATGTTTCCATTGTTTTTTTGCTAGGTACGAAACGGAAAAGAATCGATAATTCGCTGCGCCGCTTGGCCTTGCGTGAAAACGAACACATGGGTTCCCGTACTGGATGCGGTGGGCACTTTGAGCGCCCTGCGGAATACGCGCGCGCGCTGGGCGTTCGGCGCCACAATCCACAACTCGTGCGCGCGGAACGCGATGGCCTTTCGCAGGTCGTTCGGAATACGTGTTGGGCTGAGCTCCGCCTCGACGGCGATGCGGTGCAGGCCGATGAATATGGCCAGGTCCAAAAAAAGAGTTCGGGTTCCCACGGACACGGGGTGTTCCAGACGGGTGCGGGCGCCCAGGCGGCGTGCGGCGGCCTCCAACGGCGCGATGAGCACCTCGTTATGCAGATGGCCGCCCCTCACGGCGTTGGACCCGCAGGATACAGCCCGGCTGTGCTAAGCAATTTGACCGCGGACGGCAGCAGTTCCAACACGATGGCCGCGCGGCCTCTGGCCGCTATGTTTACGCTGTGCTCCCGGAGAAATCCCCGGCTTATTAGGTTTTTCCGGAGTTTGATTGCCCGCCTAGGTCCCACGCCCGCCAACTTCGCGTATCGGTGCGAGGGGATATTGGGGTTCTTGGCAATCGCGTCCAGGAAGCGGATTTCCGCATCGCTTGTGACTGCTTGTACGGGCGCAGAATGCAGGGCGGGCATTTTGCGCGCAGAGCCTACCGGAGCGGGGACACCGGGTAGATTGGCCTGGACAAGGGGGAGGCGCGCCAAATCCCCCACTTCTTCGTTTGGAATCGACGCCTGGGAGGGAAAATGAAGCTCCGGTATTTCCAGGACGAGGGGATGCCGCCATTGTCCTTCGGCCACCTGCGCGACGAACAGCCCGGGACGTAGATTCGTGCTCATCCATTGGCGCTGTTCACCGTTCAGGCCTATGGCACCTCCGACGAGGTCGTAGTCGCGCGCGCTGCCGCAGCGGCCCAGGAACTTGTTGGCCGTGTTGCTCAAAATAGTCTGCGCGATATCGCCCGACTGAACGGAGAGATCGACGCCGATCCCGGTGCCGCGAATGAGCCCCATCCGTTGCGTGAGTCCCGAACTGCCCTGGGA
>JAPYPO010000591.1 GCA_029937645.1 Candidatus Hydrogenedentota bacterium | reverse complement strand
CGCCATACTCTTCTCGGAAGAACAAGCGCCACGCATGCTTAGGATATTCACCTCGGCGTGTGGATCCGCCCCGAATTCGAAGCCCCGCGCCTGCCTGGAATCCTTTGCTACCATCCGGGTTAATGAGCTCTAGCGAGATGGGCCGTTCCCAGTCGCGGCCATCTTCCTCGGCATTCACATAGATGCCCGTAGCGGAATCCACCAGATTATCCAGGTCAGTCACAATCGACATGGACGGTATCGCCAGCAGCGCGTCCTCCATCAAGCTCGCATACTCGGAGCTCTCCGTGACCCGGGGATCCATCCCGAATTCGAAGACCTGAGTATTGATCATACCCGAGGGCCAGCCTGGAGGCGACTCGCCATTAGGCTGCTGCGTGACGATGTCGTCGAGAAAGAGATAGGTCTGCGTGTCGACATTGGTCGGCAGCCAGTCCGTCTTAAACGCGGCCGCGCGCACCGTCGACGTGCCCGAGATGAGGATCGGATCGCTGTAGACTTCGCCGTGGTCAATCGCCGGCGCAGTTCCGTCGAGCGTATAGCGGATAGTGGCGTCCGCCGTTTCAGTCAGTAACACCAATGTGAACGCCGCGTTAAAGAAACCGCGGTTCACACTGAACTTGGTATCGGCCACCACGTCAGCGTGCACGCTGCTGGCATCGTTGGCCCCTCCGGGCGTCGGCGGGTCCAGGTTCCACCAGCCCGGTCCGGTAGGATGGCGCCCGTAGGAAACATCGGCCGACTGCGGGGGAAACGCTGGGTCGTGGAGACTCGAGGCCTGGACTGTTCCTGCAGCGTCGGATAGGGCCAGGTACTCACCCGAAGCAGACAATCGGAAATTCGTGTGCAGATTGCTGCCATCAGTCGGTTTCCGATCCTTGCCCGACGCAAACACAACAAGATACTGGTTAGGATTCAGCGTGACGCTGGGGAATATCCACTTGGACGACTCGCCGACGTCGTCCGTCAGCGTCCACCCCTCAAGGCCCACCGGCGCGGATCCCGTATTGTGAAGTTCGATCCAGTCAGGAAAGTCGAGGTCTTCATCCTGCAGACCAACATCGTTCGAGGCAGAAAACTCATTGATGATCACGTCGGCAGCGCTCACAGGGGCCCAGTTCATGGCGACCAAAAGCGCAGCCGCGATGGGTAGTTGTTTTATCTGTATTTGTCGTATTTCTGTAGATTCTCGCATGACATACTCCAGTGTTCAGTCAAAGATACAGGAAGATGTACCTTACGCCCCGCCACCTGATTTTCTTCACGATACCCTTTACCATGAACAAATTCTACTTCTATTCCGCTTTCGGATGCGCCATCAGCCATTCGATGACTAGATTAGCAAAGTTTTCCGGGAATGCAGGGATGTGTCCGCCGCCGTTAATGGTCCATAGTTCCAGCGAGCCATCCATGTATTGGGTGATTACCGTCTCATTCCCTTCGAGGTTCGTGTCGAGATTGAGCCTCTTGCTTGAGGTGGTAACTTCTTTTGAGGCGCCGAGGAATTCTGCCCATTTCTCAAGGCCTTCCACGGGGCCGGGATAGGGGACTCCCCTGATGTCTCCACCCTCATAGGCGTTCAGGCGATCTTTCGTCCCATGAATATGTAGGATGTTTACCGGACGTCTGGGCTTCGTGCCTTCGAGTTTGTTCGGAGCGGCCCCGTTCATGCTCGCGACCGCGGCGATGGTGTCCGGGTGATCCTGAGCCATGCGATGACACATGAATCCACCATTCGAGTGGCCGATCAGGTAGACGCGGTTCGCATCAACAGAATAGTGTTTCTTTACTTCATCGATCACGCTGAGCAGATACGCCGAATCGTCCACGCCACTCTCTTGGAAGTCGCAACATGCGTCCGTCGCATTCCAAAACGGATGCTTCTGCCCCGAAGCCTCTCTCGTTCCGTTCGGAGCGACAAACAAAAATCCATACGCATCCGCCTGCGCACTGATTTTCATGAGGCCATCCTGCCCGGCCCCGCTGCTCGTGTATCCATGAATTAACACCACAAGCGGTGCCGGGTTGTCTGCGTCGTATCCCGAGGGGACCACCAGCGGGATCTCGCCACGGCCAACGTCTATCGCTTGCGCCGAGGCCGCTTCGATACCCACCAAAAAAAGTGAAACACCTAGAAATAAACAGATAGCGCGCACGATAGGGCTCCTTTAATTTGGGAAAATACCAGAAAATCTGACAATATCATGCGATTCATTGAATTACAATCGAGTTCCGGGTTCGTTGTGCGACAAGATAGCGCCGTGATTTGAGGTTATGGAAGCGCAAGCGCCACCAGCGTGCCTTTTCCCCCGCTGCCAGTCATCGACATGGCAATGTACTGTTTGCCATTAAACATGTAGGTCATCGGGGCACCCGTCACACGCACAAATTTTCCACCGCTCATATCGTTGAGATTCAATGTGCCGAATTGTTTGCCCGTCGATTTGTCAAGGCCAAGGACCTTGTCTCTTTGTGCGCCCAAAAGCATCGTCTTCGTGGCCATAGGGTACGCCCATAAGCCGCCACCCGTTGGTGGACTGTTCAAGGCTTTGAGGCGCGGGTGATTTTCGATACCTTCGCCAACGGGTGTCTGCCAGGTGTGTTCGCCCG
>JAPYPO010000590.1 GCA_029937645.1 Candidatus Hydrogenedentota bacterium | reverse complement strand
GGTGCACGCCCAACGCCGCCGCCACCTCCGCCAACGTCACGCCCTCCTCCAACGCGTCCAGCAACAGCGCATTTAATTCGGCGTAGGGCAGTTCACCATCCCTCCCTTTCGCCGCCTTCTTCACCGTGTTCAAGATGCGCAACACTGCTCGGCCAAACGCGCCGTTATCGCTAGAATCCCGGCACGCCTCGACGAAACTTCCGAAGCTATCCCATGCCTTTACCGTATCAAGCCCCGCCCGCTCCGACGCCTCCAGCGCGGCCGCCACCAACGCAATGGCGCGCGCCCGCTTCACCGCCAGGGCGGGCTTCGCCTGGGAGACCGTATCTTCGATGACACCTTTCACCAAACGCCGTAGATGCGCCTGGCTTCCGCCGCCCAACGCCGCGACGATGTCCGCAGAGTGATACCGGTCGCGGCGAAGGCTTGATGTCCCAATTCCGCTCCGGGCTACCGGCTCGAACTCGTCAGTTTTGAGGGAGGCGTCCGCCGTTTCCCCCGATGATTGAATCAATGCCGCCTCCAACGACTCAGCCGCCCACTCGATCACGGCCGGTACCGTATCAGCCGACACACGCGGAATATCGGAAAGCGAAAACGGAAGCGAAGATTCCTCGGAGCGCGTCAACTCGGATAAGCCGGACAGCGCCACCGGCTCCAACGAGCCCGGTCCCACGTCTGGACAGAAGGGACCAAAAGTGAGGGCGACCCGATCCTCCCCGGCCTCCCCCGCACTCATGGCTGCGCATGAAAACCCCATGTGGCAAAGGAACGGCACGGGCGCGTTTCGCGTTACGGATTTCCGTGCCGCTTTCTCCCGCGAGTTCGCGCATGCGCGCGCGCCCCACCTCAGCTTTTTCACATGATCGCAGGCCGCACAGCCACCCCGCGACCAAAGGAGATCTCCCTCTCGGTGATCCGAGAATTCGTGAACGCTCAGCGAAACATTGGCGGCGATGGCGGCGCGCTCCAGAAGGGCAATCACGCGCGGCGACTTTATCCTATCGCTTTGAGCCACGGCCATCTCCCGAAATTCATTTTCCGACGACAAACTTAGTTAGCCACAGAGAAATGACCGCTATCAAACCCTGCGGGATCGCTGCACCCGCTGTGGCTAAATGGCGATCTCGAATACGGGGGTTGGGCGATCCTGTGCCGCCACGACGAGTCGCGCGGAACTATTCTGATTGCGAAGCACCCGCGCGGCCATCTCCTTCGCGCGCTCTTCCGTATTGTTTTCCTGGCTCACATGAACGAGGACCACCAGCTTCAAGTCGTCGTGGAGGACTTTCGCGAGGAGGGAGGTCATATCGGGATTGGACAGGTGGCCCTGATTGCTGAGAATGCGTTGGCACACCGCTTTGGGATAGGCGCTGTTCTCCAGCATCTTAGGGCAATAATTCGATTCCAGAATCAGCGCGTGAGAACCCGATAAGCGCGCGCGAACCAGAGCCGAATCACGGCCCAGATCGGTCGCCAAACCAATCCGGCACCCGCCGCAGGCCACCGTAAAACAAACGGGATCCACCGCGTCGTGCGACACGCTGAAGCTGCCCACACACATATCGCCCACGTTGACTTCTTCGCCCGACTCGAAAAACGCGGTGCGGCGTATTTTGCCGATACCTTTCGGCAAATGGGCGAAGGTATCTCTTGTCATATATACAGGTATATCCATTTTTCGCGCTAATATACCTGCCCCCCGCACATGATCCCCATGCTCGTGGGTAATAAATAGGCCATCCAGGCCGTCGAGAGAGAGTCCTAAATCATCGCAACGCATCGACAACTGCCGATAGCTCAGGCCATTGTCGATGAGAATCTTGGCGCCGGGCGAACTCACCAGCATCGCGTTTCCCGAGCTACCGCTTCCCAATAGGGCGAATCGTATCACTGGCAGTCCTTATCGCACGTAAATCCATATATAACCGTACTTACAGGGAACAGAAAATAGCCGGTTTGAGGAATGGATACCGAACATTTAGCCGAGTATATCACCCGCTATAGAACCTTTCAATTGACAGAATTTCCTCATACGCGTATAATGGCATATGAATTGCTACGGCGGAGGGATTAAGCGCTTATGATGCATATGGAACACCGGCTGGTACAGACGCAATCCCAGCGCCTGATGCTAACCCAGAAGATGCAGCAGGCCTTGCAAGTTTTGCAGCTTTCCGGGCTCGAGTTGGAAAAGTATGTTCAGGAGGAGTTGGAGACAAACCCCCTTCTTGAGCAAATCAAGACGGAGCCGCCCCCGGAACCAAATGGCGCCCAGGAAACACCCGAGGGCCACGACAACACCGTGGTTGACGATGTCGCGTTTGACCTCGACGATTACGCCAGCGGCTGGGACAAGAAGTACCGCGAAGGCCGCGATTTTAGTGTCAACCGCGAGGCGGCGGACCGGCGTGACCACTTCCAGAATTCGATCACGAAAGAAGAGTCGCTCACAGCCCATCTCATCGCCCAGCTTCGGCTGTCGGTAAAAGACCAGCCCGAGCTCCAATTGGGCGAATACATCATCGGCGAAATTGATGAGCGCGGATACTTCCAAGGCTCCCTCGAGGAGATCGCGCAGGAATTGGAGATTCCGCTGGATAGGGTCAGC
>JAPYPO010000589.1 GCA_029937645.1 Candidatus Hydrogenedentota bacterium | reverse complement strand
GTCGTCAGAACCGACACGCATATTTTCGATGTGAACCGAGTAGGTCTCATCGGTCGATGGGGCCGAGTTCAGCGGAAACCCATCCAGCTCCCACACAATGGTGTTGTCGCCGAAGCCGGTATCCGTCCTACTTACCACGGAGAGTCCGACGGACATCCCGTTATGCATTACGGATACTTGCGCTACCGAAAAATCGCCTCCGGGAAACGAGTAGGACCAACGCGGGTAAACCGTCTGCCAGGGCACGAAACCTTCTGGCGGCCACGATCCATCCTGCGTCGAAGAGCCCGAAGCGCCTCCAATGACCCATAGCGAATTGGAGCCATGGAAGAACCCCGAGACCGCCGTGGTCGCGCCGTAGCCCATGGTCTGTTGCGGAGGGTACAGGATCCAGCGACGGTGGCCGAGCGGAGTATTGCTGCCACCATCGTCCTCAATATAAGCGTCGATCGACGCGGGGCCAACATTGCCGAGACCGATGTTAGATTTGCCAGCCGCTTCCGCGCCGTCCCCCGTGTAACAATCCCATGCAGTGGGAGGGGTATGCGACAGTTGAGTATTCGCGATAAACATAAGCGCCGCATCCTGACACTTCACATTCCACTCCGGATTCAACGCGATATCCGCCGAGAGGCCCACCATCGCCCGGAACCAATTGATACGAAGCAACGTAGCATCCAGAAAAGCCTGGGATATAGTCCCTGCATCGCAGGTGGCCACACGGCCATCCCAGTCGGCGTCGATACCTTCCGATGCGAGATAAGTCGAAGTATAGAAATCCACGACATCTTGCCGGTTAGACGTATCAACAACGAGCCCGCCTTTCGGCGTGTGAACATAACCCGAAGCCGTACGATTCACCGTTAATAGCGCCTCACCCAATCGCTCTGACTGGGCATCGGCCATCGGATGCACAAAAACACCAAGGGCGAAAAGGGCCGTGATCCCTAAAATTCTAAATCTATTCACTGCAAGACTCCTCAGTTAGCGTTATCAAATTTTACCATACTACTCGGCCTCTCCGGAACGAATCCCCTCCAAGAGAGCCAGCCGGGGGGAAGCGGCGGGATTTCGACGTCACTGTCACTCTGTAATATTCATTTGAGTTTCCAGTTCGTTTCTGATTAACTTGAGGTCATCATTAGAATCATAATAATTGCGTCACGGATTCATCTTCGAACCCTCCAGTTCAGACTTATAAATAATCGGGTATATTCGATGTGCTGCTAGCGCCACGTCATTGAACACGCGACTCGGTGAGGTGTCAGGAGGAGAATAATGAGACCGCAAAGGAAGTCAATCGGGGCGGCTGGTCTGTCATTCGTCCTTCTAGCCCATATTGCTGGTTGCGCTTCGTTGGATGGGGGGCCGCCGCCCACGTCGAAGCTCGCCGTCTTTAATCAAGAGGTGGCGGAAATAGCCGTGATCGCGGAAGACAACGATCGCGCGCCGAACGAACTCGACCACAAGCTGCGGCTTGCATCCATGGCGATGGATTTGGGCGAAGGTCATAGAGAATACGCCAGGGAGTTGTTGGTCGAAGTAACGGACACCATCGCGTCCTCTCACAATCACACCGAATTCCAGCGACGCACGGACGGGACCTCGAGCACGATTACCGCGAAAGACAAAAACTACTTCCTCGCGGATCCCTACGAGCAGATGTTCGCCTACTTCTATTTGGGCCTACTCGACTTTCGGGAAGGAGAGTACGAGTTGGCAAGATCGTCGTTTCGAAACGCCACACGCGCCGACGAAGCCAAACTCGATACGGGCGTCCCTTCGGATGCTTATCTCATGTACTTGATGGAAGGCGTAACGAGTGCGATTCTGAACGAGCCCGAAATTGCGAACGATGCATTTCGGTTGGCCGACTCGGCATTCCGATTTCGCCAGCGATTGCCGGTAGTCACCTCTACCCTCTATCGTGGCGTGGGGGCGATGGTATCTGAGAACGCGAAACCCGGTGAACTGAAAATTTTGGACGCGCTGTTTCCCGTGCTCTACGCTCTTGTGCCTGAGATTGTATGGACAGAGCCCGACCCCACTGCGGCGTTGACCACCGCATTTGCGAGGGTAAGAGATTTGCTAAGGAGGGAGACGGATGAATTTGCAGATGACAGTCTTGAGAAAGCCCTGCTTGAAGCCCTTCGAGGAAGGGATAAGCTGGCCCTGGCAAACGACCTTCTGAATCGCTTCGAATCGGCTGCTCTCACGCAAGACATCTCCACCAGGCTTCGGGCGATCGAACGGGAAGAGCAATCCTTTGCACGGCTGCTGGAACAATGCCAAAGCGGATCAGCGAATACCTTTCTATTAATCGAACAGGGCTCCGGGCCCATCAAGGTTCAAGGGGGGGAATACGGAGAACTCGTTCGATTCTGGTCAGCCCCGGATCCCGTTCACAAGGTCATCATTACCATAACAGATAAGGCAACCGGCCAGCTCGTCATGGGCGGTCCCACGCTCCAAGGAGAGGCTACGGACTTCCAGGCAACCACGCGGGACGGGCGAGGGATGGATAGCATTCTAGAGGGGAACGCGCAGTTCCGCGATACAGTTTTTAGCCGAGATTACCCATATGGACCCGTCGGCGACCGGAGCCAATGAGATTGA
>JAPYPO010000058.1 GCA_029937645.1 Candidatus Hydrogenedentota bacterium | reverse complement strand
TTCAATCTCATTGGCTCCGGTCGCCGACGGGTCCATATGGGTAATCTCGGTTTAACTAATTAGTTCCTGTTGCGGAAAGCGGTATTCAGTGCGGGATAGGAATAAGGCAGGAGGGTCTATTCAGTCGCGCTGGTCAATGCCTTTTGAAAGGTCGTGTAATCGGCACGGGAAAACAGGACAAACCGGACCAAGCGAACGGAACTTGAGCCCTGGAGGAAATCCACGACCTCCCGAGTCGCTATCGAGGCGGCTTCTTCAACCGGATAGCCATATACCCCGCAACTGATCGCAGGGAAGGCCGCGCTCTGCAGCTTCAACTCGTTTGCCACCTCCAAGCTTCGCCGATGGCACCGCGCAAGCAACTCGGCCTCCCCCTGGGCGCCGCCTTCGTACACGGGGCCCACCGTATGGATAACATACTTCGCCGGGAGACTGCCTGCGGTGGTTGCCTTCGCCTCACCTGTTTCGCAGCCCCCGAGCTCAACACACTCTTCCAGGATTGACGGCCCGCCTGCCCGGTGGATGGCGCCGTCCACACCGCCCCCTCCGCGCAGCTCGGAATTGGCGGCGTTCACAATCGCGTCCACCCACTGTTGGGTGATATCGCCCTGAAGGAGCTCGATGCAGCTATCGCCAACCCGTACAATCATCGCCTACTTTGACCCCTTCTTGTCCCCCTCTCTATGCGAGGGGCCTCGTAGCGGCTGCTAGTCTTTCTCGGTCCCCGACCCAGACATCATGCTGATGAACTGCCGAAAATACTCGGGGTCGAGATCCGCAGACATCTGGTCTTGCATCATGCGCAACGCGGGGAACGAATTAATGGCTCCCTTGTACGAACGGCGCGTGGTGAGTGCGTCGAAGATATCGCAAATCGTAACGATGCGCACGTAGTCGGGGATTTCATCGCCCTTGAGATCGCCCGGATACCCGCCGCCCTGAATTTTTTCATGGTGGTGCAGCGTCACATTCAGGATGATGTCGCTATCGACTCCGTGTTCCGTGAGAAACTCCCATCCCCACCGTGGATGTTGTCTCATAATCTTCCACTGCTTTTCGGACAAGGCCCCGTTGAAATTCAGTAGATCTTCATCGATGCGGCTCTTGCCGATATCGTGGAGGAGGGCGCCCGTCCCAAATTCCATAAGAAAGCTCAAATCCTCGAAGCCGACCCGTTGCGCCAGGGAAATGCTATAGGTGCAGACGTTCACGCTGTGCGTGTAGGTGTGGTAGTCAAAGGAGCACACATCCAAGAAATGCTTGAAGGAAGCCTCCACGTTGAACATGAAATTGATCACACTGCTGACCAAATTCTCGCTGCGCGGCAAGACATCCCCCGAATCGGGGTCGTGCATGATATCGCGGACCGCATGCTGGGCGGAATCGTAGAGTATCTGTGCGCGCTCCACGGCTTGCACGTTCTTGTCCGAGATAATCGTACTGAGATTTTCCTCGACGTAGCGCCGATACAATTCCTCCTGCCCGTCGGTGACGAAAAGATTTTTGACTCTACTTGCGGTCAAGCGCTCGATCACGTCCCCGCTAAAGGGCAAGTTCCGCTCGCGATAGAGAACCGGAGGAGAGAGCGGTTTGGGCTTGATATACAGGTCAAAATCCGTGACCGTATCGAGCCGCAGGCTCGTCAGCGGAACCGGATGAAATTTCTGCGGTGCGGCCTCACTGTCTTGTTTGATGTTGGATTCCACGGATATCCCCTAACAGTCAGGCAATACTGGCAAATTGACCCACGCTCAGTCAAAATCGCGCATAGTTCACTTACAAGAATTTCGCGATGGGCGCCGCCCTCGCGGATTTTAGCTAGTTCGCCGGAGAAAATACCAAACCGAGAATCTCATCCGCGATGGACTCAACCGCCGCAGGTTTCGCCATTCCAGCCGCTCCCTCTCCCATGGCGGTCAGGCGTCCCGGATCCGAAATCAGTCCCCGGATCGCCTCCAGCAGCACCGGGCCCGTGCAATCCGAGTCGCGCAGCACCAAGGCACCTCCATTATCCCCGAAAGCCCTCGCATTTTTCTCCTGATGGCCCTCTGCGGCATGGGGATAGGGCACCAGAATTGACGGCTTTCCGAGAACGGCCAATTCCGCCGTCGTCGAAGCGCCCGCGCGAGAGACGACCAAGTCGGCCGCCGCGCAAGCCCCGGCCATGTCGTCGATAAATGAAAATACTTCTACTTTGACCCGGGCCGCGGCCGCCGCACGCCGGGCGGAGTCCATGTCTTTACGCCCAGTCATCCAAATCAGCTGCAATTCTTGCTCGCCCAGCTCGGAGAGCCCCTCCCGCACCGCCCTGTTGATGGACTGCGCCCCCTGACTTCCCCCTGCGATAAGCACAACAGACGTTGAGGGGTCGAGACCAAACGAATCGCGGGCCTCTTCTCGCGTCGGAGGATTCACAAAGGCCGCGCGGACGGGATTGCCCACGACCGTCGCCTTCTCCTCGGCAAAGTCGCCCGAGGTGTCGGGAAAACCAAGCAGCAATCGACGCGCCCCCTTGGCAAGGAGTCGATTGGCCATGCCGAGGCGTTTGTTTTGCTCATGGAGGATGGTTGGAAAACCAAGCCGCTGCGCCGTCAATGTCAGCGGAACGGACACGTACCCGCCCACGCCCAACACGACATCGGGTCGAAAGATCTTCAGGTGCCGAAAGGAAGAAGCGAAGCCGGCGGCGATCGTCGCCGAGGCCAGCAATTGCTTGAGACGGTTCGACCTCGGCCATGCCACCGACGGGACGCTCCGAAACGGCACCTCGAGCGCAGCGCTCACCCGCTCCTCGATGGCGCCCCTCTTGCCTACCCAGCGCACGGACAACTGAGGATCGCGGCGGCGAAGCTCCTCGATAATTGCAGCGGCCGGCGACGTATGCCCGCCGGTTCCTCCGCCGGTAACCATCAAGCGCATGGGCTTTGCCTTTCCGAGCCCCAACAACAGCCTGGCCGTGTCACGAGATCTTCCTCTTTGCTTTCAATCGCGGTTCGACGGCCTGCAATCCTATGCTCACAACAATTCCCATGAGCGTCATGAACACAATCAGTGCGCTACCACCCCAACTGATGAACGGCAACGGCAGCCCCTTCGTCGGCATCAGGCCGGTCGTGACCGCGATGTTCACCGCCGCTTGCGTGACCACGAGACACACGATGCCTGCGGCGAGGAGCGACCCAAAAAGCTCGCGCGCGTTGAGCGCAATCCGCAGGGCGACCGCGAAGAGCGCGATGTATAACACCACGACGGAAAGAGTTCCCACGAGGCCCATCTCTTCGCCCCAAACCGCAAAGATGAAATCCGTATGCGCGTCGGGCAGATAGTAGAGCTTCTGCTCGCCCGCGCCTGGCCCCTTCCCCCAGACCTTCCCTTGGGCAAATGCGTTCATTGACTGGATAAGCTGATACCCACCTTCGTTCCGGACGCTCCAGGGGTCGATAAAACTCGTCATCCGTTCGGTTCGTTCGGGATCGGTGATCACGAGCGCATACACCGCGCCTACTGCGGGAATCACGCTCGGCACCAGATAGCGAATCGGAACGGCGGCCATAAACATCATCAAATAGGAAACGGCAAACATAACCACGGGCGCTCCCAAATCCTTCTCCAGCAGCACCAATCCGGCGAACGCGGAGGTAATAATCGCGGGCGGGAGGAAGCCCTTTCCAAACTGGGTAATGTATTTCTGGTTGTCGGCGAGCTTGACCGCCAACAATAGTATGAGCGCCATTTTCCCAAGTTCCGACGGTTGAAAGGTAAACCCGCCCAACTCAAGCCAGCGTTGCGCTCCCTTGCGTGTATCGCCGATGCCGGGCACCAGCACCAAGATGAGCAACAAAAGCGATACGGTCACGATCACTCGAAAAATAAACGGATCACGCAGGCGGTGGTAGTCAAAGCGCGCCATGCCGAAAAGGCCAACGAGGCCAATCGACACGTAGATGAGCTGTCGTTGGAGGCGATCCATCGCGTGGGAATCGTCTAGGCTCGATGACAACGGATCGATGGCGCTTGCGCTATACACCAAAAAAACCCCGATGAGAACCAGCGCGAGTACAAGGCCAAGCAGTATGTTGGATTCATGTTTCATAGGCGCTCGACCCCAATGGGACGCGCGGCATCCACTCCTGATTCTTCGACTAGGCACCGGACGATTCCCTTGAAGTCCTCGCCACGCTCCTCGAAATTGGAGTACATATCAAAGCTGGCGCATCCGGGCGACAATAACACTACGCCTCCTCGCGGGCAGGCTTTTGACGCGATGCGGACCGCATTTTCCATATCGGCAGCGCGCGTCGTGTCCACGCATTCGCCATAGGCCGCCTCCAAGAGCGGCGCGTCTTCTCCCAATGTCACCAAGTGGCCAACGCGCTCGGAAACCAGCGACGAGAGCTCGGCATAATCGCCGCCCTTGCCACGACCGCCCGCTATCAACACTACCGGTTCGTCGAAACTTCTTAACGCGACCCGCAGGCTGTCGAGATTGGTTGACTTGGAGTCGTTGTAATACGCGACACCCCCCACTTCGGTGACAAATTCGATTCGGTGCTCCACGCCGCGAAAGCCGCGCAGGCCCTCAAGGATTCGTTCCGAATCGAAGCCCCCGGCTTTCATCGCCGCGATAGCCGCCAACACGTTCTCGACGTTATGCGCGCCTTTCAACCGGACATCGGACATTTGCGCGATGGCCTCGTCATTGAAAATAAGCGACTCCTCCTCAAGCCACGCTCCATGCGCTACCCTTCCGGACATGCTAAACGAAAAGCGTTGCCACACGGCGTCCGCTCCCATTGCGGAGGTCACCGGATCGTCTTCGTTCACAATCCCGATTCCGTCCTTGCGAAAATTTGCGAATATAGTTGCCTTCGCGGCGGCGTAGGACTCCATCGAGCCGTGCCGTTCCATGTGATCCGGCGTCACATTCAGCACGACGCCAATCCAAGGCCGAAACATCGAGGTCAATTCCAATTGGTAGCTGCTCGCTTCCACCACCATGTATTCTGGAGGCGGATCGGCCAATACCGCGTCCGACAGGGGCACGGAATTGTTGCCCGCCAGGAGGACGGTACGCCCGCAGGCTTCGACCATTGCCTTGATAAGTTCGGTGGTCGTCGTTTTCCCGTTGGTCCCCGTGACCGCGATAATCTTCGAGCGGCAATAGCGCGACGCGAATTCCATTTCGCCAAGGACAGGGATTCCTTTGGCTGCCGCATCCGCGATGAAAGGGGTGTGCGGAGAAACTCCCGGACTCGGAATAACCATCTCCGCGCCGTCGAGCGCTTCGGAGGTGTGCCCGCCAATCTCGAACGGCACGCCCAGCCGCGCGAGATCCTGTTGCGCGGTATCCAGCGCCGGGGAATCCAAAGATTCCGTGACAAAGGGACGCGCGCCCAACCGCGTCAACAGCCGAACAAGGGCCATTGCCGTTTGGCCCATTCCGACGATTACGACTTTTTGTCCTGTTACATCCACGGGAAAATTATCTCATGATTCGTGTGTATTCGTGTCCATTCGTGGTTCCTTACACTTCCATGAACAGAAATTCTGTCTGTGAAACGAATCATTTTCCGATCCAAATTTCCCCTCTTCGAGTCCATGTTTTCGTTATCTCAACTTCAACGTGGAAAGACTCAACAGGGCGAACATAATGGCCACTATCCAAAAGCGGATTGTCACCTTCGTTTCGGACCAACCCTTCAACTCGAAGTGATGGTGCAGCGGGGCCATGAGAAATACCCGTTTGCCCCGCGTCTTAAACGACACGACTTGAATAATTACGCTCAACGCTTCCAACACGAATAGCCCGCCGACAATAGGCAAGATCAGCTCCTGCTTCGTTAGAATCGCCATCGATGCGATCACGCCCCCCAGCGCGAGCGACCCGGTGTCCCCCATAAACACGGCCGCCGGGTGCGTGTTAAACCATAGAAAACCCAGACCACTCCCGAGAATTGCCGAGCCGAATACCGTCAACTCACTCGCCTCCGGCACATGCATGACGAAAAGGTAATTCGACCAATCGGCGCGGCTGACTACATAGGCGATACCCGTGAAGGCCCCGATAGAAATCACCGAAGCCCCCGCCGCCAGGCCGTCCAGGCCATCGGTGAGATTCACGGCATTCGTGGATCCAACCATGATGAGAATCACGAAAGGGATATAGAGGAAGCCAAGCGGAATCATGAGGTCCTTGAATCCGGGAACGCCGACTTTCGTGTGTGGCCTCCGAAGACTCTTCGCGAACAATTCGGGCGCGGCCATCTCCAGCGCCATCCGGTTAAGCCGCACGCGTTCGCGACCGTCGAGCGACGCCGACACTGGGTCAAGCTTCACTGAGTCAAGCTTCACTGGGTCAATCTTCATTGGGTCAAGCGTCTTCGCCTCAAAAAACGCGGCCTCATCCAAGGCGCGGTTCAGGTCGGCCAACACCAATTCCCGCGTAAACAAATTGGGATCGCCAAACGCCAAGCGGTCCTTCACTTCGGGCTGCACATACTCCGACAGCGTCGTGAACGGCGCGCGTTCCCCGGCGAGTATTTCGGTGGACAGCCGCTCCCAATCCAATACATCCGCCGAGGTGAAATACGACGCGCCATGGGTAATGGGATTCATCACGACGTACAGCCCCAGCAGTCCCCCCGCTAGAAGCTGGCCGAGCAGCTTCGCCTTCGCACTCAGGCCATCGTTATGTTTGCGCTTCAGTTTGATGTAGTCGTCCAGAAAACCCACCGCCGCCATCAGGCACATCACAGCCACCGCCGCCAGGAGCAACCGATTCGTCAAGGTGCTCCAAATCAACAGCGAAAGAAGCGTCGACACCACAATCAGAAGCCCGCCCATCGTTGGCGTACCCGCTTTGCTCTTGTGGAGCGCGTGAAGATCCTTTACATGCTCCTCCTTGATGTGTTGCCCAACCTTCAGGGTCCGAAGGAGTTCAATCAGTTTCGGCCCCACCACGAGGCAAAAAAGAAAGCCCGTCACCAAGGCCCCGCCCGCGCGTACCGTGTGGTAACTGAAGACATTTAATACGCCCGCTTGCGCGGTGAAATGTGTAGCAAGGTAATAAAGCATGTACGTTCCTGAAGTCTTAAGTAGCCCCCGGATCCGAATAGCGATCGCGGAGTAATTCGATAACCTGTTCCATCGCCATGCCGCGCGAACCCTTTACAAGAAGGGTGTCGCCTTCAACGGCAACGTCGGCGATAGCCTGCGCAAGTTCGTCGTAGCTGTCCATCGCCTCTGCCACGACTACCCCCCCACCCCGCGCGGCCTCAATGGTAGCATGGGCATGATCGCCACGGGCAAAGACATGCGAAATCCCCCGCTCCGCCGCGTACCGTCCCAATTCAGCGTGGAAGGCCCCAGCCTCGCGTCCCAGTTCCAGCATGTCCCCCAACAACGCGATGCGCTTGCCCGGCGTGGCCCGCTCCGCCAGCGCGTCAATCGCCACACGCGCCGAAACCGGGTTCGAATTATAGGAGTCGTCCAAAATCTCCAACGGCCCGACGCGCACTACCTGAAACCGCCGAGAAGAAAGGCAGGCCTCGCGAAGCACTATCTCGAAATCTTCGATACCGTGCTGCAACCCCACCGCGACAGCCAGCAAAACATTGGAGGCATGCGCGGCGCTCGGTAGCGGCAACACAAACTCCCCAGCGGGCTCGATGCGCAGAAGCAATTCGCCCGATTCCAACCGCGAACACGCCTCCAGCCGCACATCCCCGTCTTTCCCGAAGGCTACCGTAGGGCCTGCATACGCCTTTCCAATCTTCACACAGCGTGGGTCATCCGCGTTGACGTAGAACGTACCCTCAAGCGGCAACGATTCGGCAATCTCCGCCTTCGCCTTCGCCACCGCCTCGATCGACCCAAAGCCCTCGAGATGCGCCGCGCCAATCATCGTAATCGCCGACTCCGTAGGCTTCGCCAGCGCGCACAGCGCCGCGATCTCGCCCACATGATTCGCGCCCATCTCCATGACGGCCCGTTCCGTGCTGCTGTCCATCCCGAGAAGCGATAGGGGACATCCAATCTCGTTGTTGAGATTCCCTTCGGTCTGCGCGACTTCATACTTCGATTTCAACACGGCCGCGATCAGATCCTTACTCGTAGTCTTCCCGCACGATCCCGTAATGGCGATCACCGGGATAGCGTATCGGCTTCGGTGATGCGCTGCGAAACACTGCAACGCCGCGAGAGGATCTTCCACCACGATGCAAGGCCCCCCGGGATACGGTTCCGTCGTCACCACCGCCGCCGCCCCGGCTTCAAAAGCCTGGCGGGCAAACGTTGTCCCGTCAAAATTTTCGCCCGCGAGCGCAAAGAAAACATCGCCTCGTTCGAGCGTCCGCGTGTCCGTAGAAACGCGCGCGAAGGCACGATCCGAACCCGGAGTTTCAGCCCCTACCGTGGAGGCAAGTTCATCTACCGTATACCGCCAGCTCATCCCAATATCATCCTATTGATCCCAAAAGGGAAACCTATTTAGATCGGTGGATTTCGGCGGCCCTGCACCATCCCGCACAAATAATCAATCGCATCCATCGTTCGCGCCCGGCCCATCCTTCAACACGGCAAGCGCCGTCTCCCGATCATCAAAATGAATCCGTTCCGAACCCAAAATCTGGTAATCCTCATGCCCTTTGCCCGCGATCATCACCAAATCCTCCGCCTGCGCCAGCCCAATCGCCTGCTCGATGGCTTCGCGGCGTTCCGGCACCATCAAATACTCGACACCCTTCTTCTTGCCCGCCCGCTGCATACCCACCTCGATATCCAGCAGGATGCGCTCCGGATCCTCCGTCCGCGGATTGTCCGATGTCACAATCGAAAAATCGGCAAGTTCCGCTGCGGCAGCCGCCATCTTCGGTCGCTTCGTAACATCCCGATCACCGCCGCATCCGAACACCACGATGACCCGGCCCTCGCAAATCGCGCGCGCGGCCTGCAATACATTGCGTAACCCATCCTCTGTATGCGCGTAGTCGACGATTACCTGAAAGGGTTGGCCCGCGTCCACATGTTCGAAGCGGCCGGGAACCTTCTTCAGCGAGGAAAGACTGCGGGCGATCTTTTCAAACGGTACGCCGAGCGCGCCACACGCCGCGATGGCGCCGAGCGCGTTGATAACGTTATGCCGGCCCAACAGCGCCAATTCCACATCCACAGATCCCCAGGGGGTATCCAAATGAAAGAACGTCTTCGCGCGTTCCAGCCGTACCTCAGATGCCCGGCAATCCCCTCCCTCGCCGAAGGTGTGGCACGGAACAGACGACACCTCCATCACGCGCGTGGCCAGGGGGTCTTCGCAATTCACGACGGTAAACCGCCCCGGCCCTGCGATTCTACGAAACAGGCTCAACTTGGACTCAAGGTACGAATCCATATCCGCGTGATAATCCAGATGGTCCTGCGTCAGGTTCGTGAACAGCGCCGCGTCGAAATCAATCCCTGCGATACGCTCCTGTTCGATCGCGTGCGAACTCGCCTCCATCACCGCATGACGTAGCCCCGCGTCTCGCGCCTCGCGAAACAGGGACGCCAGGTCTTCACCGAAGGGCGTCGTAAGCGCTGCGGGCCGGGTCGTTTCCCCCACAAAATAGCCAAGCGTCCCGAAATTCGCGGTCGGATAGCCACACGATTCCAGAATCTGCTGGATGAGAAAGGCTGTGCTGGATTTCCCGTTGGTCCCGGTAATCCCGATGACCTTCATGCCCCGCGACGGATCGCCGACCAAACGATGGGCCACGATCCCCAGGGTCTTTCGGGCATGGACCGAATGAATATAGGGAAGGCCTGCGAGTCCTGGTACGTCGCACCGCTCCCCCAAAATCGCAACGGCCCCGGAGTCCTTCGCTTGGCTCGCGAAATCGTGTCCGTCCGCCGTCTCGCCCGGAACCGCCACAAACAGTGTCCCCGGAACAACCCGCCGCGAATCTTCCGTTATCGACGAAAACTTGACCCCGCCGGCCGTGCCTGGATCACAGGGAGTAATCGCGGTGATTTCACTACACTTCATCGGATGGACCGGCGTAGCTGGTAAACACGAGTTGACAGATATCCACATGCTTAAGCGGCGTTCCCGGCGGCGGTCTCTGGCTCGACACCCTTCCCGCGCCCTGCGGATCCCAGTGCAGCCCAAGCTCCACCGAAAGTTCCTTCGCTTGACGCTTCGTCATCCCCGTGAAATCGGGAAGTCTTGCGCCTTCGGGTGTGGGATCCCCGGGGGGCCGCAGAAGTTCCAATTCTTGAGGGAACACCGAGCCGTCCATTTCATTGGGCTCGGAGTACGCTAATTCTAAATGAGGCACCATCGAATCGGCGTCCATCCTGGCAACCGACGCTACCGTGCCCCCTTCGCCCTCGGGATCCTCCATCGGCTCCTCGGGCACGTTCAAGCGAATCAGCGCGCTCCGCACAACTTGCTTAAATACCGGTCCCGCGGCGATTCCGCCATAATGGGTAAAGTGTCCATATTCGGGTTCCTGCACAACGACGACACAGGTAATCCGCGGGCGTGTTATCGGCGCGAACCCTGCGAAGACCGCCGAATACTTTCGCTTGTAGTACCCCCGGCCGTCCTCGCGCGCAATTTGAGCCGTACCCGTCTTGCCGCCCGCCTTGTATTCGGGAATCACGGCATGGCGGCCCGTGCTGTCCTTTCCCGCAATCACCCGGTAGCACAGTTCTTTCATGATATTCGAGGTCTCTTTCGACATGATCCGGGTGCCCGGTTTCGCCGCGTGACGATAGCTTTCCTCGCCTTCCGGAGTGACCGCCCGCGACACGAGATACGGCTCGACCTTATATCCGCCATTGGCGATAGCGCTGAAGGCCACCCCAAGCTGAAGCATATTGACCGCGACCTCCTGTCCCATCGGCAAGGAGATCATCGACAACTTTGACCAGTGTTTGCGCCCGTAGAACATGCCGGAGGTTTCGCTGGGAAGGTCGACGCCCGTCGCGCGCCCAATCCCGAAGCGCCGTATCCACGATTCATAGCGCTCTTCCCCCACGCGGTCCGCGATCTTAATCGCCGCGATGTTGCTTGATTCGGCGAAGGTCTGCCAGAAGGGGATGATGTCCTGTTTGTGGGTATCGTAAATCGTACGCCGGAAGGGCCTGAAGCTACCGCCCTCGCAATCGATGGGATCATCCATGCGCACAAGGCCCAGCTCCAGCGCGGCTGCGGATCCGATTATCTTGAATGCGGAACCCGGTTCGAAGACATCAACAATAGCCTTGTTCTTCCGGCGATCCGCTGTAAACTTGTTGTAGTGATTCGGGTCAAATCCCGGGCGCGTCGCGAGCGCGAGAATCGCGCCGGTGTGCGGGTCCATCAGAAGCCCCATGGCGCGCGGGGCCTTCTTGTCGAGCATCGCCTGGTCCAGCGCCTGTTCGAGTTCAAATTGAAGGGCGGCGTCGATCGTCAGGTAGATATCGTCTCCGCCTGTCGGTGGTTCATATTCCAGCGTCAGGAAATCCAACATGCGGCGGTGAAGATCTACGCGCGTTTCCCTCCGGCCGTCATGGCTGCGCAAGAATCTATCGTACCGTAGCTCGAGTCCCTCGCTGCCTACCCCTTCGCGGTTCGCAAAGCCTATTACTTGCCCCGCCACCTCACCCTCAGGGTAATAGCGAATCGTCTCCTTGCGCGCCCCCAGCCACTTTCCGCTCGGCGCTTCCGACAAATCCCCCAGCGCATCCAATTCGCGGCGCATCATCCATTTCTTAAGATAGACGAATTTCTTCTTCGCCCCGGATGCCGTCGGAGTCGTGAGTACGCGGAGAAGTTCCTTTTCACTGCGGTCGAGACGTGGGCTCATCCACGCCGCCAAGGCCTCCGGATCATCCGTTCGGCTCGGGTCTGCGTAGAGGGAATAGGCGGCGGTATCCGTGGCGAGTAACCGATTGTTCCGGTCAAGAATATTTCCGCGTGGCCGGCGAATCGCCTTCGTAACCACGTGGATTTCGTCCTCCCGGTCGAACTGCTTCCCGGGATTGGTCTGAAGGTGGATGAGCTTCACGGAGATGACGCTGAAGATCGCCAAGAAGAATACGAAGACCACATGAATGCGGACACGGTGGATGAACCGCAACTGCTCTGCTGAAGGTTCCTGTTTCTTTTTCCGTGCGCCCTTGGGCATTGCCGCACCCTAATCCGTGCCCGACAGTCCGTCCATAGGCGGCAGGGCAACTTCGAGGTCAAGAATTCCCGATGTGCGGGGATCCGGGTTCGACATGGCGAGACGCGTGGGTCCGCCTGCGTCTTGTTCTTCCAGGGCCGGGTTTGACAACGCCAATACCACCGTCTCCCGAAGGATTCGCCTCTGGCCCGGCAACGGCTTGATCAGGCCCATCTGCGGTGCCTGCGAATCAATCCGTTCGATGCGGCTCAGGCGGCTGCGACCGTCGCTCAACGCCTTAATTTCCGTTTCCAACGCGCGTTGCTCCAGCGTGAGCTCGTAAACTTTATAATTGTTCCTCAAGATATTGGTCTGGAGCCAGGCCTCCGAAAAGAACATGCCAAAGGGCAGCACCAGCAGGGGCGCACATTTCCACCAGCCGCTCAATGACGCGCGCCGCCGATACCGATTACCTTGAGTCATGATGGGGCTCCCTAATGAATTCGTTCCGCCGCACGCAGCTTGGCGCTATGCGAACGGGGATTCTGTTGAAGTTCTTCTACCGACGGAAGAATGGGTTTCCGCGTCAAATTACGCATCCTCGCCGGCACCGTCTCCTTGACGCGGCCATCGGGGTGAAGGATCCGCGAAGGTTTCGAGAGGCCGCGGATTAGATTCTTCACAATCCGGTCTTCGCCGGAATGAAACGTGATCGCCACGAAGCGGCCTTCCATCGCGAGAGAATCGAGCGCCTGAGCGACGCCCAGTTCGAGGCCTCGAAGCTCATCGTTGACCGCAATTCGAATGGCCTGGAAAATCTTTCGCACCTCTTCAGGTTCCCCGTCTACAAAACTGAAAATTTCCGACACCGCTTCCGCAAGGTCCTGCGTCGTTCGGATGGGGTCGCTCCCGTGCCGTGCCAGCAGTTTCCCAGCAACACCTCGCGCACGCGGCAAGTCTCCATAGTCACGCAGGATACGCACAAACTCATCCGGATCCACCGAATCCAGGTACTCCGTCGCGCTCAGGCCTTGGCTTCGATCCATGCGCATATCCAGCGGCGCGTCCTTTTGAAAGGAAAAACCGCGATGGGCTTCATCCAACTGCATACTCGAAACACCCGCGTCAATCAGAACGCCGTTCACGGATTCAATGCCCAGGTCTGCCAACACCCGGGCAAGCTCGGCGTAATTTGCATGAATCACCTCGGCGTGCGCGTCCACTTTCGCAAGCCGCGCGCGCGTGGTTTCGACCGCCTCCGGATCGCGATCTAAGGCGATAAGCCTGCCGGAATCCAATTGCTCTGCGATCAGCGCCGAATGGCCTCCGGCACCCGCCGTGCAATCCACATACACTCCATCCCCGCGAATACAGAGCAGCTCGATAGCTTCCCGCGCGAGAACGGGTACATGCACCGGCTACGCCGCCTTATCGTACATCCGCATGGCTTGGTCTTCGGAGTCGAAGGTGTCAAAGAGCGACTTCACGCCGACCATCCGAAACAGGCGCTGGGTGTAAAGATTCAAACCGACCAGTTTAAGATCACCACCCGAAGCGCGGAACTGCCGAAGCCGCTCGACGAGAACGCCCACACCCATGTAGCTGATGAAGCGAACGTCTGCCATATTCACAACGACGCTGAAGCGCTCCTCCCGCAGGCATTGCACAAGACCCGCGCGTAGTTCGTTCACACCG
Source organism: Candidatus Hydrogenedentota bacterium (assembly GCA_029937645.1). GTDB lineage: Bacteria > Hydrogenedentota > Hydrogenedentia > Hydrogenedentales > JAPYPO01. Next base: position 1,287 of record JAPYPO010000058.1, on the reverse strand, counting down.
TCCTCGTCAATATCGCCTTGCAACCGAAGCGCCGCGATGTGGCCATAATCCTGCTTGTCGACTTGCAACATGACTTCTCCTCCGTAGTTGAAAAGGTTTCCTCAACGACCCGCTGCCACTTGACCCTCATGCGCGTCCTCATTTTCGCCACCGGCGAAGAGCAAGGACGCCATTTCTTTAAACTCTGTCTGTTTTTCTGCCTGATACGCCCGCCAAACGTCGCGACTCCACAATTCAAGATGATCGTCCACACCGATGAGGACGACCTCCTTGTCCAGCGAAGCATGCTCACGGAGATGGGTCGGGACGGGCATGCGCCCTTGACGGTCCGGCTGCGCTTCCGCTACGCTACCGAAGAACATCCTTCGGAAATCAATGGCTTGCGCATTCATAGACGAATGCTTACCCGCTTGAGAGCGGATTTTGTCCCACTCATCGCGAGGAAAGAGGAATATGGACTGATCGAATCCCCGCGTCATGAACCATTGGATATGGCCCATGACGTTCATGGTCTCCCGAAGACGGCGCGGAATCGTAATCCGGCCTTTGTCATCGAGGACAGTCTGTGATTCGCCAAAGTACATAATTTACCCTAAAATACCACTTTCCACTACAAACTCACCAAAAAATACCATTTTACCCCACTCTTGTCAAGAACTTTTTTTGGGTTTTCGGCTGTGTTTAGGGGCTATATCGTGTAATCTATCGACAACATTTTAGTTACAAACACAATATGTTGTGGTTAACTTATTCCGATATACCGCATAGATACAATAATGCGAATTCGATAATCTCGATTTTTTTTCTAGATTGACAATAAATTGAACGAAGTTGGGAGAATCCTGCGATTTTCCGTTGATGATGAGACAAAAGCCGAGCGCAGTCGCGCGCCGAAGGATACGAGACGCGGGAATGAAGCAGGGGCCAAGAGAGAATAGTAGGGGAACATCCACGGAACCTCTCGCCCAACACGGGAATAGCATGACCAGTGAGAACCCGCTGCGTAGTTTCTGTTGCGGAAAGGGGTCCTGGAAAACTTCCGCTACGAATAACTGCTGCTATTGTCATCCTGAGCAATCTTTGCGACAGGGCACCCGCAGTGAGGAAAAGGATGTTTTTTTTTGCAGCGCAACGCGCCCTTTTTTCCAAAGGGAACCTAAGCGAATTCTATTGAAGGACTGCTGGGAATTCGGTACGATTCACGATTCGTAGGCGGCCTGGGAAAAGGATAGACGGTGAATCGAAGCATTCAATTTTTTCTCGATGAGGGCGTCCATATTCTGATCC
>JAPYPO010000588.1 GCA_029937645.1 Candidatus Hydrogenedentota bacterium | reverse complement strand
TCGGTGATCTTTTTCAATCGGAATGACCGATCGCTTTCGTCCGGAATCCGCAGCAGCAGAGGGTTTCCTGGTTGTTTCGCGTGGTCCACAACCTGAGTATCGATTTTCTCAAAAGGGAATCCCGCAGGCCCGAGCTAAACAGGAAGGCTCAGTTCCCCTCCCGCGTGCCGCCGCCATCCCAGGCGATCATTGCTACGGAAACGTGGCGGGAACTCGAACATCTCCTCGACGCATTGACCTTGAAGCAGCGGACCATCGCGATCCTATTTTTCCAAGAGAACAAATCCTACAAAGAAATCGCGGAAATCACCGGCGAGTCCATGTCGAATGTCGGTATGCTTCTGCACCGTGGGCTGAAAAAACTTCGCACCATCATCGATCCCGAGGAGTTTTCCTGAGCTATGGATAGGTCGTGTGAACAATACCAAGCACTCATCCCCTTATTCCTCGCCGGGCAGCTTGACGCCGAGCGCCGCATGGGGCTGACTATTCATGCGGGGTCGTGTCCGCCTTGCCGGGCAGACATGGCAGGGCTGCAATCAACCTTCGCGCATTTGGAGGAGCGCCTGACTCACGCGGATCCCGCCTTCGGGGTCCTTTCGCATCGCACGCCCGCCGAAGCCGTGGCCCCCGAACGGCGAGGCGAGTTGATTCCCTTCCCGGTCATGCCGAGACGATCAGCGCCACCGCGTCGGTTCGGCTATTGGGCGTTGCGCGCCGCCGCGATGGGGATTGCCGTGATCACCGCATTCTTTAGCCTCAAGTCTTTCCAGCAAGACAGGCCTTACGAAGAGCACCGCTTCCATGTGGCTTCAAACATTCCTCTTGAGCCGGACTTTCTGGTGGCGTCAAATTTCCCGACGGTGCCGGTCGAGCAACAGCCCATTCCCCGTATCTTTGGCCAAGCTCTGGACTATGAAATCCCCTCGGGATTCGGGCTCTGGAAACTAACGGCGGATGACCTTGACTACTCTGCTCAAGAGAACGAGGCTATCAATCTTGCGAACGCGGTGTTTTACGAAATCTCGCCCCGCTACGGACTGGAACACCAGCCCCGATAACTCTGCGGCAAGTATCCGGTTCTTCCAGTGAGCGTTAAAGGGAAAAACGTTCTCAGGACAGCCGCTTGATGATTTCCGAGGCTTCCTCGTAGTCTTCCGTCAAAATGTGTACGTTAAGCCGGGCCCGCTGGATCTGCGCGGTCAGATCGGGATGAAGCTTCTCCAAGGTGTCGTAGAGCGGAAGCATGGACTTAAAGTCTCTGGATCGATCAAAGAAGAACAGGGCGAAATTTAGAAGATCCTCGTCTTCGCTACCGCCCCCTGCCTTCAGCGTTTCCAGCAGCTCAAAGGATAGGTCAAATTTCTCGTTGCTCGTGTGGTAGGCGAGGAGCATCTTGCATAGTTCCATCGCATGTTCTTTTTCATCACCCGGTTCGAGTTGAGCGTATTGCTTCGCGAAGGCTTCCAGGCGCACGACGATGGGAAGGATGGGCTTCACGTCGATACTCATGCTCATCGCGTCTGTAAAGGCCTGCGCGCGGGCGAAATCTACTTTCGCATTCACCCGGCCGAGGATGTCGGAAACGTTGTGATTCCAATAGCCCCGCTCGATTTCAGGCGAGTAGATAAAGCCCTGGGATTGTGGCCGATGGCGTCCGCTCGAAACGGATTTACGTGAAAAAATTATCTCGCTGTAGAGGCGACGCGCCTCTTTGCTGTATCCCTTCTTCCGGTAGAGGCCGACCAATTGCATTTGGATGTGCGGTTTTAGGGAGGGGTCGCGGACGATGATCGAATCGTATGCCGCCCTTATTTGATCGAGGGTCTTCGACTCTTGAAATAGGCTATCCGCCTGAAGAAGAACGGAGGTATCGACTGCGTTCTCTCGGACGAGCGTCCCGATCAGATCGGCGGCCGCGTCCGTTTCTCCGTTCGCGATATGGGTGCGAATCCGGAGAACCTTTTGGCTCGCTGTCTCGCCGGGCCCGGCTTCCGCCGGCGACTTCGTCGTTCCCTTGGCCCTGTCCAAATCCTGCGTGCGTTGGTACAACGCGGCCGTTCGAATTAACAACTCGGAATCCGCAGGTCGCGCGGCCACCAATGCTTCGGCCACATCCACGGCGGCGCTCCAACGGTTCGCCGTTTCGTACATGTCGAGTAAATCTTCCTTCGCGATCAGATCCCACGCGCGCGCGTCCGATCGCTCTTGGTAGCGCTCGAATAAGGCGTCGAGGGTTCCGCCTCGTTGCCCAACGTCGACGATGCCTGTGAGCACTCTGGGCCGGAACTCCAAGAAAGTCCCGTTCCAAGCGCTCTGGTTCCGGCCTTCGCTTGCCATCACGAGGCCCAGCATATCGGGAGACAGTCTTGTCGACTCTCCTTCATCCGGCGGCGCACCGAGTTCCAGAAGTTTCTCGAGATGGGCCAGACCCTTATCGAGCTGCCCATGCGCCGACCAGTCGTTCGCCAAGTCAAAGCGGACGGAATAGTTGTACGGTTTCAGCTCGATGGCGCGTTCCTTCGCTTCGAGCCCTTGCTCGACGATGTCCTGTGAGCGAAACGCCTTGGCCTGGGCCAAGAGGGCCTCGGAATCGTCGGGATACTCTACCGCGATACGCTCCCACG
>JAPYPO010000057.1 GCA_029937645.1 Candidatus Hydrogenedentota bacterium | reverse complement strand
TCCTAGGATATAGCACAATTAGATGCGTTTGCCCCTTGATCCCCCTCAGGGCATCCCTTTCTCAGCCTTCAATATGCTACAATCGGCTCCGAATCCCCTCGACTACTGCGGGCTTTCCTACCTCCCCCCGCAGATTCCCAACGTCGACACCTCTACTCATGTGAGCTGCAATGATACGTCTCAGCAATTTAGTTCTTCCCATTGATCATAGTGACGCCGATCTGATCGCCGCCATGGCGAGCCGCCTTCGTGTGGGCGAAAACATGATCAAGGATTTTAAGGTCTTTCGACGAAATGTTGATGCTCGCAAAAAGGCAAGCGTCCGTCTTAATTACACCCTCGACGTAAAAGTGGCGGACGAGGCCAGCGTTTTGGCCCGTGGCGCCGACAGCCCCCATTTGGCCCCCACCCCCGATACCCGCTATAGACTCGTTACGGAAGCAAATCCAGATAAGACCTACCCCCGACCGATCGTGATCGGCTTTGGCCCTTGCGGCATGTTTGCTGGATTACTGCTCGCGCAAATGGGCTTACGACCCATCATCATCGAGCGCGGAAAAAAAGCGCGTGCCCGTTCGAAAGATGTATTCCATTTCTGGAAAACTGGCGAACTCGACGAGCGATCCAACGTGCAATTTGGCGAAGGCGGCGCAGGCACTTTTTCCGACGGAAAACTGACGACCCGCATCAAGGACAAGATGAATCGGGTCAGGAAAGTGCTCGAAGAGCTTGTAATCGCTGGCGCGCCGGAGGAGATTCTCTGGATTGGCAAACCCCACATCGGTACCTACAAGTTGATTCGAGTGGTCCGCAGCTTGCGCTCCGCCATCGCAGCCTTGGGAGGCGAGACCCGCTTCGAGACGCAGGTGACTGAATTACTGACGACGGATGACCGGGTGACTGGGGTAAGACTGGATACGGGCGAAACGATAGAAAGCCCCGCCGTGGTCATGGCGGTCGGACATAGCGCCCGGGATACTTTTGCAATGCTCCATGAGACGGGTGTCGCCATGGAACAAAAGCCCTTTTCCATAGGCGCGCGCATCGAGCATCCCCAAGACCTGGTGGACAAGGCTCAATTCGGAGATTTCGCAGGCCACGAGCGCATCGGTAAAGGGGAGTACAAACTGGTACATCATTGCAGCAACGGCCGCACAGCCTATAGTTTTTGCATGTGTCCGGGGGGGCAAGTAATCGCGGCAGCATCGGAGCCGGGCCGGGTCGTCACCAACGGCATGAGCTACTATTCGCGAGCCGAGGCCAATGCAAATAGCGGGCTGGTGGTGGACGTGCGGCCAGAGGACTTTGGCAGCGATCATCCGCTAGCGGGTGTAGAGTTTCAACGCCACTGGGAAAGCCTGGCCTACGCATGTGGTGGCTCCAACTACCATGCCCCCGCCCAGTTAATAGGGGATTTTCTTAAAGGTCAGGCCTCCACCAAAATGGCGACCGTAATTCCCTCCTATGCCCCCGGCGTGAAACCCTGCAATCTTGAAGAATGCCTCCCGGATTACGTCATCGCCGCAATGCGAGAAGCCATTGTTGCCTTCGACCGCAAACTCCGAGGCTACGCCCTGCCTGATGCGGTCCTGACCGGTGTGGAAACACGAAGCTCTTCCCCCATCCGCATGACGCGCGGCGAGTCCTTCGAATCCACTAGTTTTCATGGACTCTACCCCGCAGGCGAAGGAGCCGGTTTCGCTGGCGGTATCATGTCTGCGGCCGTAGATGGCATTAAAGTAGCCGAAGCGATCGGCCTGAAGTTCGTGGGCGAGAATCTGGACGCGTAGCGTGACTACGTCAACGGCGCGACCACAGTCCCTGGCAGAACGCATACGCCGGGCGGCTCAACGGGAGTACCCGCAGAGAATGTACTGACCACGTCATCATCTTCGGCGAAAGTCATCTACGGCGAGTACTTCACGATTATTTCGATTACTACCACCAAGACCGAACTCATCTGGGCCTCGACAATGAAACACCAACAGAACGACCTATTTCGAATCGGGCTTCTCCAGAGGCAAAGCTGATTGAGCTGCCGCGTGTCGGCGGACTTCATCATCGATATGAATGGAGCGAAGCCGCATGAACGCAACACGATCCAATAAATGCGATGCACATGGATAAGTTTTCGGGACCCACAACACCAGCTTTTAACGGATGACCCCATACAACTTTTATCCAGCGGAATGGGTACCCGCAGCGTAGCCGGATGACCAGGCCCACTGAAGATTGTAGCCACCGCAATCGCCGTCGATATCAAGTATCTCGCCCACGAAATAGAGCCCACGTACGACGTTGGATTCCATGGTCGTCGCGTCCACTTCGGATACGTCCACGCCGCCCGCAGTTACCTGAGAATTCATCCAGGATCGGGTGCCGCGGCACTTTACGCGCCATTGCTTGAGAATCGTAACGATAGCCGCAACTTCGGCGTCGTCGAGGCTTCCACAAGTACGGCCTAAATCTTCCTGGCCGGCTTCTCTCATGAGCACTGGAATCAAACGTTTGTGCAGGAGGCCGATGAGAAACACCTCTAATGGCTTGAAGGCTCCGTGTCCGATACGCTTGCGGATCAAGGTTTCCATGCTTTCCATCGTCTCATCGGGAAACAAGTCGATGGAGACTTCCATGGCGTGGTTTGTGCGTTCGAATTCACCGATAGCCCGGCTCACACTCAAGACCGGCGGTCCAGAGATCCCGTAGTCTGTAAAGAGAAGATCGCCCGATGACTTTCGCATGGGTTGGCCATCGATATAAGATTCCACGCTCGCGTCGCGCACCTTTACCCCTTTCAGGCGCTTGAGGAACCATGTGTCTAATTCGAGCGGCACACGAGACGGAAAGGTCTGCGTCACGGTGTGGCCGAGTGCCTTTGCGATTTTGTGTCCCCCACCGTTGGAGCCGAGATTTGGACTGGATGTACCGCCTGTCGCTACGATTACTTTGTCGGACTTGAAGGACTCCCCTTCTGCTGAGTATGAAACAAAACCGGAATCGTTGGGGCGAATCTCCCGTATCTTTAATCCGGTGACCTCACGAATACCTAACGTCGACATTTCGTAGCGTAATACATCGAGCACGTTGGAGGCTTGGCCCGTAATCGGAAAGACCCGTCCACTTTCAACCTCCCGCACTTCGATGCCCAGCGCATCGAAGAAAGTCAACGCAGTTTCCGCACCAAAGGCCTGCAAGGCCGGCAGCATAAAGGAGGTGTCCATTCCATGGTAATTGCCTTGAGTAGGCTTCGTATTGCATAGATTGCATTGTCCCGCGCCCGTAGCCAGTAGCTTTTTCCCAACTTTTGGCATACGATCCACGATCGTTACATAAGCGCCTCGGCGCGCGGCCACGATGGCCGCCATCATGCCCGAGGGCCCGCCGCCGATTACTACTATCTTTGTTTGTTGAGCCATATTGATGATGTGGATTCCGTGGGCGATGAATAATTAGGCCATGACGGCGCTGGAGGGGACCCGAGATTGTTGCCTGTGTCGTCGTGATGCCGGGTTGTAAGAAAGGATCGCAAGTTATGACACCTTCGGTCGGAGGGTGAAGCGTTATTTTACCACGAACGGCGCGTCACAGCAGTTCGGCCTTCGCTCCCCTCGTTACCGCACTAACCCGTGCCTCTCAAGATTGAGAGCACTGACGTCAAGCATTGTAAGATATCCAGGCTAGCCTGCTCAAAATGCGCGACCCATTATCTTCAAGTGCGTTTCATGTGAGCTGATAAACGCCCGTGATATTTCGGCTGAATTTCTCGCCAGGTGAGCCAACTTTTCTGTTCCGTGTTCGTCGGTGAATAGAGAATTATATTGGGAATTTAGATGCGTTTGCCCTGCGGACAATGCAAGAGGTGTAACCAGAGCCGCCATTGTGTACACTTTCAGGTATACAGAGTTGACCGGGGGCGATTAGCAGCGTGAACTAGAATATCGAGGACTGTCTCCATGACTGTGAATGCTCTAGCGCCATTGCACGCGAAGGATTGGGATGCAGCAGCCGCGCGTCACTTGCTCAATCGCGCAGGGTTCGGCGTACCCGAGGAGCGGGTACGGACGCTGGCGCGGATGAGCCCGGATGAGGCGGTGCGGTCGCTGGTCGATTTTGAGCGCGTCGCCTCGGCGGTGGAGGAGCCCCCGTTTATTGTGGGGCGGCTTGAGTTGTTGGGCTATTGGAAAGCGGTCAATAAATTGGAGCGCACCGAACGCCAAGAGGCTAACAGAAAGCATAACCGGCGCGAGCGGGAGGCGGTTCAACGCCTAAAGGTCTGGTGGCTGGAGCGGATGGTGACCACCCCGAGGCCGCTTGAGGAAAAGCTGGCCCTCTTCTGGCACGGCCATTTTGCCACCTCCGCGAGCAAAGTCCAGTCTTCCTACATGAACTTTGCGCTCAACACGACCTTCCGTGAGAACGGCGCGGGGAATCTTAAGAGGCTGACGCGTCTCGTCGGTCAATCGCCTGCCATGCTCCGTTACCTCGACAACGATCGCAATACGAAGTTCAAGCCCAACGAAAACTGGGCGCGCGAATTGATGGAGTTATTTACGCTCGGCATCGGGAACTATTCCGAGGACGACATCAAGAATTCCGCGCGCGCCTTCACGGGTTGGACTAACTCGGAGCTGCGCTTCATGTACGATGAACGCAGACACGATTATGGCCCCAAAACATTTCTTGGGAAGCGTGGCGATTTCGATGGCTGGGACATCGTCGACATGATATACGCGCAGCCGAGGGCCGCCGAGTTTATCTGCGCAAAACTCTGGTCATTCTTCGCGCACGAAAATCCCGATCAGGAAATCGTAGAGGGACTGGCACGCACCCTGCGCGAATCCAATTACGAATTAGAGCCCCTGTTGATCCAACTCTTCACGGCCCGCGGATTTTACGGCCCCAAGGCCCAGGGGACACAGATTAAGAGTCCCACACAGTTAGTGATTCAACTGGCCCACGATCTTGGGCTGGATCCCGAGCCTTATGCGGACATGGCGAAAACGTCTGCGCATCTCGGCCAAGATTTGCTGGCGCCCCCCAACGTGAAGGGGTGGGACGGCGGCCGCGCCTGGATCAACGCCAACACATTGCTCGACCGCTACAACGCGCCCAAAGAACTCATCCACGCCAGCGCAGAGGCCTCCCAGTCGTCAGGCCGAGAAAATAACATGATGGCTGGCGGTCGGCCGGCGGCCATGCAAGCGAAGAACAAAGCCCGTTGGAAAAAATTCCAGGATCATATGCGGGGCCTTCCGCCCGGTGAACGGCAGGTGCTTCGAGGGCGTATGGAGGAGGCCAACAGCGCGCGTACCCGCACTAGCATAATGCGCGAAGTCGTCCTGAAAGAGGCGTTGGGGCGGGTCTGGGATCCGCGAGAAGCCTTTGCTGGTATTGCGCAGGGCACCCCTCGCGAACTCGCCGATTATCTTGCCACGCGTTATCTCAACACAATGCTCGCCCCCGAGCAGCGACGCGCGCTGGCGCTGTCCCTGACGCAGAATCAGCCTGTTTCCGGTGCGTTGGAATTAAAGGAAATCCCCAAGTCAGCATTGAACGCAACCCTGCATCTGCTTTTTAGTATGGCGGAGTACCAATTATGCTAAGGCACACTATGAAAAACGACACAGAGGATATCGGCATGCGCCTAGAGGGTATCGATATGCGCAGCGGGATGACTCGTAGAGATTTTATGACCAACGCAGCCGTCTTTTCGGCGATGGGTATGGCCCCGCAGTTCTTGACGAATACCGTCGAAGCGGCGGCGCGCAGCATCGAGGGCTTTCAAGACGACCGCATTCTTGTTGTCCTCCAGCTTTCGGGCGGGAACGATGGGCTGAACACCCTGGTCCCCTTCAACGACGACGCCTACTATCGGGGGCGACCGCGCCTTGCGCTAAAGGGCGATCAATTACTGAAACTCAACGATGACGTTGCGTTCAATGCATCGTTGACCGGGCTGAAGGGTTTATACGATGACGGCCAACTCGCCATAGTCCAAGGCGCGGGTTATCCCAATCCGGATCGATCCCACTTTCGCTCCATGGAAATCTGGCACACGGCGAGCGGCTCCGACGAGTATTTGGGTTCCGGCTGGATTGGCCGTTATTTTGACAATAACTGTTCCGCAGAGGCCCGTCCCCAGGTGGGCGTGTCGTTGGGTAAAGAACGCCCGCAGGCCTTCAGCGGCACGCGAGGGTTAGGCGTCTCCTTCGAGAACCCCAATATGTACGGCTGGCAGCCCGGAGAAGCGGCAGCGACCGCGGAGAATTTTGCGCGGGTCAATGCCTCAGAGACGGCGGGAAATGAGAATCTTGATTTTCTTCGGCACGTTACCTCAAACGCAATCATGAGTTCGCGTGAAGTGGGCGATGCAGCCGAGCGTGGAGGGATGAGCAACGGAGGGAGGTGGGTGGACGGTGCCGGTCAAGTTGGCCGCACACTGAACGGAGTCGCCGGATTAATCAAGGGAAATCTTGCAACGCGAATCTTTTACGTGTCCGCCGGGGGATTTGACACGCACGCGAATCAATCAGGCCAACATGACAACCTCCTGCGGCAGGTCGGGAATTCGCTGGCCGCATTCCAAGATCAGTTGAAGCGCGACGGTACCTCCGATCGCGTGCTGACCATGGTCTTCTCCGAATTTGGTCGGCGCGTTGCCGAAAACGGAAGCGGCGGCACCGATCACGGCACAGCCGCGCCCATGTTTCTCGTTGGCGATTCGGTGAACCCAGGGTTGCACGGGGCGATGCCGAGCCTTGTGAATCTCGATGGGGGCGATCTGATCCACACCGTGGATTTTCGCTCGGTGTACGCAAATGTGCTGGAGGGATGGTTTGGCGTGGATGCCCGCCAGGTTCTCGGCAGAGCCATCGCCCCGTTGCGCGTCGTCGTATGAGCGGGCTGCCTATCCGGAGGTCGCGGGTTTCAGTTCCCCACCCAACGCGTTGGCAACTTTCTCAACCAGATATTTTGCCCCGTAAGGTTTCTGGATGAAACCCGACAGATCCAACTCCTTGAACTGGGCCATGGCCTCTGCGGCGGCATAGCCACTGGACAGTAGAACGCGTGCCTTCGGATCGATGGCCATTATCTGCTTGAACGTCTCTACGCCATCCATTACCGGCATGGTGAGATCCAAAATGATCAGGTCAACGGAGGTGCCCTGTTCACTGTAGATGGCTACCGCTTCCTCCCCGTTACCCGCCGTCAGAATCGAATGCCCCACCAATTCAAGCATCATCTTGGCCATGGCTAAGACGTTTTCCTCGTCATCCACAACCAGTATTGTCATGCCGTTCCCGGGTGCCGAATTAGAGGGGGGGCTCGCTTTCTGCTGCTCAATTACATTACTAAGCTTGGCCGTAGTCGGCAACGTCACGCAAAATGCGGTGCCCTTTCCCGGCTCACTCTCCACGGCGATCGTGCCACCATGGCCGTGGATAATTCCGAGGACCGCTGCGAGCCCGAGACCGCGTCCCGTAAATTTCGTGCTGAAAAAGGGATCGAAGATCTTGGCGCGCGTATCCTCATCCATCCCGCATCCCGTGTCGGCGACCTTGATACAGACGTATTCGCCCTCGGGAAGCGGCTCCGTAGTGAACGACGAATCCAATTCAGACTGATTAAACCATTGAGTCCAAGTGGATACCGTTATCGTTCCACTTGAATCTCCGAGCGCCTCCGACGCATTGATAATGAGGTTCAAGAAGACCTGTTGAAGCTGCGACACGTCTCCCAGAATCGTCGCGTCCCCGTTTTCAATGTCAAAGACGAGCGTAGCCTTCTTCGACATCGACACGTCAAGAAGTTGGCCCAACTCGGTGAGCACATCCGCCGGCTGTACCGGTTGAACGCTAAACGGGGCCCTCCCCGAATAGGCCAACATCAACTTCGTAAGTTCGCCGGCTCTGTGCGCAGCCTTTTCGATTTCTCCCAGCCACATCTCCAAATCGCTGCCCGCTTCCGCGTCATCGCGGCATAGGCTTGAGTATCCCAGCATCACCGCCAGCAGGTTATTAAAATCGTGGGCAATTCCCCCCGCCAATACACCCAGGCTCTCCAACTTTTGCGTGTGCAGCATTTGCGCCTCAAGATGGCGCTGTTCCTCATCCGCTCGGATCCGCCCCAGCTCCGCCACCGCCCGAAGGGCAAAAACCTTAAGGATCGACTCGGCGTACTCCAGTTGGTCCATAGGGTTCACATCCATGACGCCCAACAAGCCCAACGTTTTCCCCGATGCATCCACCATGCTGCAGCCCATGTAGCTCTCGACTCCAAACTTGGCCAGATCCAGATCCCGTGGAAATAGATCTTGCACATGTTCCTTGAAGACGCAATACTGATTGCTAACGATTTCCTCGCATGGAGTTCCTTCTAAGGCATACGTGATGTTTTCCGCGTAGCCGTCTCCGGTCCACCAGGCATGGGTGGTGGCGGAATTCGGCGCGTCACTCGTAAGCTCCGCCACGAAGGCGATCTGTAGGTCTAGCGCCTCCGCTAAATGCCGCGTCAACAATCGGAAAAACTCGGTCCCCGTCGCTGTGGCTGTCCCTTCGATCAACGTGCGGAGCGCGCGTTCGAACCTGAATTTGCGGGTCACGTTTTCCGATACAACAATAAGCCCCGGCTCACCATCTTCCGACTGCACGAGGCCCATCTGGCTGAAGTAGACGACGTTATTGCCCACGACATCAATGCCTTCAATTTCATAGGACTTCGGTTTTCCGGTATCCAACACGCGGGCCATGATTTCCCCAAGACGGGGGCGCTCTTGTTTCGCGACAAATTCGAACACGGAAAGCCCGACTATATCGTCCCCGGACGCTCCGCCAATATTCCGATTGGCGGACAAGATTTCTCCGTCCGGCTTGAGCGTCATAATATGGACAGGTACACTCTCAAACACGTACCGCATCTTTTCTTCAGACTTGCGCAGCGCTTCATCGGCCAGGACTTCTGACGAGATATCCCTGAGAATGCCCGACATGCCAACGAGCCCGCCCTCGGAGTCTCGTACAGGCGAAATCTTGACAGATATGTGAACGAGACTCCCGTCCTTGCGCTTTCGTACCGTGCGGTACTGCCCCTTGTGCTCGCCCTTGAGAAACCGCTTGACAAACCGGGCCAAGCGATCCTCGTCAAAGTCAGAGGTCAAAAAGGCCGCATTTTGGCCGATGGCTTCTTCAGGGGTGTACCCAAAGAGGTCTTCCGCCCCTTGATTCCAAGTAAGCAGCCGTCCGGTGAGGTCGGCGCTCATAATGGCGTCATTCGACGAGCGGATAATCGCCCCCAAGTTCCGCCGCTTAAGGTTTGAACGTTCCCGTTCCTCAATCTCGGATCGCAGTTCCTCATTGCGTTGGGCGAGAATTCGCTTATCGTGAGTGGATTCCACCACCGCCATAAATAGCGAGACTGCCAATGTGGCGATAGCCCCTAATTCAAGAACCTTGGATAGGATCTCATGCGAGATTGTCTTGCCGCCGAAGAAGGGAACGGTATCGAGCGAATCGATGGACCCTGTCGTATGCAATATTTGAAAAGCCAGATAGATGCCCGCAGTCGCCGACAGGCCGAACATCAGGGAGCGGCTCAACAGGGATAGAGATAGGATGTACGCGGCGAGGCCCACGATGATCAGCGCGCTAAGGAGGTTCAACACACTGACAATGACGGAAGAAACTTGGATGGCGGAGAGAGCCCAAGCCAGCAGTGTGAGGAAGAGCGCTGCAGCAGCACCACCACCGAAGATGGCCCGGCTTGTATTGTCCAGCGATGAATTTCGGACGACTGCCGCTTCCCCGCTTTCCATGATCGTGCTCTGGCGCATTCTCAATTAGCCTTTAGTCCTGCGAATGACCGGAGTTATCCCGTTCCAGGCGTTGGCTTGTATTCATTCAGCACGACTTTTTCCTGGGCGCCCCCCCCTCCCGCTCACAAATCTAGCGAAGTCGCCGGTGGTTGTCAAGTACTGCGGCGGTATTGGCCCCCAACTTGAAATAGGGCTTGCGTAATCTGACCCAACGAGCACACGCGCACCGTGTCCATGAGCACCTCGAAGATATTTCCGCCGGCCAGCGCCACATCTTGCAGGTGCCGCAGCGCGCCGGGGCTGGCCTCTTGGTGGCACCGCTGAAACGCGCGCAGCCCCTCCACCTGGGACCGCTTTTCCTCCTCGGAAGCACGGCGCAGCTCCAGCGCGTCCATTTCCTGGTCCGAATCCGCGGAGGGGTTCGTGAACATATTGACACCCACGATCGGGTATTCCCCTGAAGTCTTCAGCGCTTCGTAGTAATGGGATTCCTCCTGGATCCTGGATCGTTGGTAGCCGGTTTCCATGGCGCCCAGGACGCCGCCCCGCTCAGTCAGCCGGTCAAATTCCGTGAGGATGGCCTCCTCGACCAGCGCCGTAAGCTCGTCGATGACAAATGAGCCCTGGAGCGGGTTCTCATTCTTGTACAGCCCATACTCCCGGTTCACGATCAACTGAATGGCCAGCGCGCGCCGTACCGAATCCTCCGTGGGCGTCGTGACCGCTTCGTCGTAGGCGTTCGTGTGCAGCGAATTGCAATTATCGTACAGCGCCGTCAGGGCCTGGAGCGTCGTGCGGATATCGTTGAACGAAATCTCTTGCGCGTGAAGCGAACGCCCACTCGTTTGAACATGTAATTTGAACTTCTGCGCCCGCTCATCCGCCCCGTAGCGATCACGCATGGTGATCGCCCAGATGCGGCGGGACACGCGGTTCAGCACGGAATACTCAGGGTCCATGCCGTTGGAATAGAAGAACGAGAAACTTGGCGCGAAGTCATTCACATCCAACCCGAGCGAGCGGTAGTACTCCACAAAGGTGAAGCCATTGGCAAGCGTGAAGGCCGCCTGCGAAATGGGGTTCGCGCCCGCCTCCGCCATGTGGTAACCCGAAATGGAAACAGAATAAAAATTATCCGTCTCGTTTGCGATGAAGTACCGTTCTATATCCGCCATCATTTTGAGTGCGAAATCGATGGCGAAGATACAGGTATTCTGCGCTTGGTCCTCCTTGAGAATATCCGCTTGCACCGTACCCCGTACCCGTTTCAGCGCACGAGCCTTCAGCGAGGCACGCTCCTCCTCCGAAGGCGCGCGGCCCTGTTCTTCGACGAAGGCATCCACCTGCTGGTCGATAGCCACATTCAAAAACATCGCGAGGATGATCGGCGCGGGCCCGTTGATCGTCATCGATACACTCGTTGATGGCGCGCAAAGATCGAAGCCACTATAGAGGGTCTTCATATCGTCCAGCGTGCAAATCGAAACCCCCGATGTGCCCACCTTCCCATAAATATCCGGCCGCTCGTCGGGGTCCCAGCCGTAGAGCGTCACCGAATCAAACGCGGTCGAAAGGCGCTTCGCTTTCGCGTCACGCGAGAGATACTTGAAGCGTTCGTTCGAGCGCTTCGGATCGCCTTCGCCCGCGAACATACGCGTTGGGTCTTCGTCGTCGCGCTTAAAAGGAAAGACCCCCGCCGTGAAGGGAAACTGCCCAGGCACATTCTCCAGAAGGAGCCACCGGAGCAACTCACCGGGATTCGAATAATCCGGCACGGCCACACGCGGGATTTTCGTTCCCGATAGGCTGTCGCGAAAAAGTGGCACGCGAAATTCGCGCCCGCGCACCTGATACACATATTCCTCCGCGCGGTAGCTATCGCGAAGGCTCGGGTAGGCCTCAAGAAGCGACCGGCATCGCGTATCGAGCGAACTCGCCAGCTCATCCCGCTTCGCGGCAAGCAGGGCCTTTGCCGGTTCATCGTCCAACACCTCCGCTGCGCCCTCAATCTGCCACATGCGCTGCGCGAGTTTCGCCTGCTCTTCGGTCCAGGCGTGGTACCGGCGAATTCCGTCGGCGATCTCCGAAAGATACCGAATCCGCTCCCCCGGTATGACCACGGTTTGGCTCGACGACTTCTTGCTCAACGGTGTGGGTGTCGACGTTTCACGCAGCCATGCCGCGCCCGTCTTCGCATGCAGCGCTTCGAGGATCCCGTGGAAAAGCGCCGTGACTCCATCGTCGTTAAATTTCGCCGCGATGGTTCCATACACCGGCATCGCCTCCAGCGAATCCTCCAGGCGCCCGTGGTTGCGCTGGACCTGCTTCTGGACAGCCCGCATCGCATCCGCCGCGCCGTTGCGGTCGAACTTGTTGATTGCGATCACATCCGCGTAATCGATCATGTCTATTTTTTCGAGCTGTGATGCTGCGCCGTACTCCGCCGTCATGACATAGAGCGCCGCGTCCACATAGCGAACGATAGCCGCATCGCCTTGACCGATGCCCGCGGTCTCCACGATGATTAAGTCGAAGCCCGCCGCCTGCACAACCTTCGCACACTCCTCAATGGAATCATTCAACTCGCTCCGAACGCCCCGCGTGGCGAGCGAGCGCATATACACCCGGTCACTCGTCAGCGAATTCATCCGGATGCGGTCGCCGAGAAGCGCGCCCCCCGTCTTCCGCCGCGATGGATCGACCGACAACACCGCGACCGTCCGTTCCGGGAATTCATTCAAAAATCGCGTGAGCAATTCATCGACCAGCGACGACTTTCCCGCCCCGCCCGTGCCCGTGACGCCCAATACCGGAGCCTGAGCCGTCCGCCGTCCGTCCAGCGCGGCCGTAAGCTTCCCGAGGAAGTCAGTGTCCGAAGCCTTGACCGATTCAACAGCGCTAATGTACCGGGCCACGGCGAATCTATTCTCAAGGCTTAACCCGTCCGCCGTGTCCACAATTTGGGAAAGATCCATAGGGCGGTCAATGGCTTCGAGTAGGTCATTGATCATACCCTGCAAGCCCAAGCGCCGACCGTCCTCCGGCGAGAAAAGCTTGCTGACCCCATAGGCTTCCAGCTCTCGCGTTTCGCGCGGCACGATCGTCCCGCCGCCGCCTCCAAACACCCGGATGTGTTCCGCGCCCTGTTCCCGCAGAGAATCGATCACATACTTGAAGAATTCGATATGGCCGCCCTGATAACTGCTGATGGCAACCGCGTGCGCATCTTCATCAATGGCTGCGCGCACAATTTCGTCGACCGACCGGTTGTGACCGAGGTGGATGACCTCCACGCCGGAGGCTTGCAAGATGCGGCGGACAATATTGATAGCCGCGTCGTGGCCATCAAACAACGATGTCGCGGTCACGACACGTATGGGGTTTTCGAGGCGGTACGGATCCACGCGATGACCTATCGCATTCATGACGTTCCTGCCCTTTGGTGGTGCGCCATTAGGTTCTCCTGTTGCAGCATTCGAATCGGAGGACGGCTAAGCGCCTACTTAGGGATTGTATCGTGCAATTAGACGCGCGTCCAGGCGGATTGATGTGAGGCGGTTTGTAGACCTGTCTTCCATGACGCATCCATAGGCTGACAGGATGGTTCGCAACCATTAACTATTGACAAATATATCACTATTTGATAATATTATCCATATTTGGCGAAATTTGTCTATTAATTATCCTGAAGAGAATTCTTGGAGTGGCTCCGTCTATTCGGGCCCTAGGTGTAGGTGTAATTGGAAGCATGGCTACAAGCGGTAGCGATGGAGAGTCAAAATGTCTATTCTGATTCGCAGTTTACGCGGCAAAGTTATTTTTGAGAGTAGCGGCGCATCCAGATTACGAGAGGCACTGGAGGAAGCGGTAGCCAAGGGCGTGGACCTCTCGAAGGCCAATCTCGTTTCGGCAGACCTTGACGGAGCCGACTTACGTGGCGCGCGCTTATGTGGAGCCAGCCTCCTTGGGGCAAGCCTACGCAATGCCTTCCTCACCGGCGCGGATTTCTCTTCGGGCACACTTGAGGGCGCGGACTTAGGCGAATCGACCCTTTCGCTAGCCAACCTCTCGGGCGCTAACTTACGCCGCGCCCGCCTCCGCTGGAGTACGCTTTGCGGAGCGGACTTGCGGAACGCTGTCCTCGACAAAGCGGATCTTCATCGGGCGGATTTAGACGGCGCGGATCTTCGCAACGTCAGTCTACCTTCCGATTCCGGATCGGGTTCTGACTTGAACGCCCGGCTTAATGGCACGGCTCCGCAGGCGAACATTGCGGTTCGGGGATCCTTCGCCGACTACGCGCTTGAGTTTCCTGAAGCAAACTTCCTTTCCGCTTGATCGTTCTGAAGGGCATCGGGTAGACTCGCTTCTTCACAAAAAGGAGCAAATCCCATGCGACTTCGAATGAGGCAAATCTGTCTCTTAGCCCACGATCTCGACCAAGTCGAGTCCGATCTCACCGCCGTATTTGGGACGAGAGTCTGCCGCCGCGATCCCGGCGTCGGCAAATACGGGCTGCACAATTTCCTCATGCCCTTCGGTAATAATTTTCTTGAGGTCGTATCGCCCTTGGAAGAGGGAACGACCGGCGGCCGATTCCTTGAGCGGCGTGGCGGCGACGGCGGATACATGGTGATCATGCAGACATCGGATATCGCCGAGGCGCGCAAACGCGTGGGCGACCTGGGAATCCGGCTTGTAATGGATGGGGTGCGCGAAGATACAGATGGCATCCAACTGCATCCGAAAGACGTGCCCGGCGCGATTGCCGAGTTGCGCTGGAACGAGGGCGACGATGACGACGCGGGACCCTGGTGGCCTGCCGGTCCCGATTGGAAGCCGGCGGTTCGCACACACATGATCAAAGCCCTCGTGGCCGCAGAACTGCAATCAAGTGACCCCGCGGCCTTAGCCGCCCGATGGAGCGAACTCCTCGTCAAGCCCGTGGAAGAGGGCGATTCCGGCGCACCGACGATTGCCCTGGCCGACGCGACTATTCGCTTCGTTGAAGACGAAGACGGACGCGGCATGGGGCTCGGCGGCCTTGACGTGGCGGTGTCGGATAGGGCGGCCGTTCTAGCGGCTGCCGACGCGCGCGGCTGCCTTGAGTCAAACGAGTTGATCCGGGTATGCGGAGTGCGATTCCGGCTTGTCTAAGCATTCCCACATTCGGGAATCGGTCCCAAACGCAGAGACGGAATCACGATATTTCATAGGGGCATTGCTTCGTAAAGAAGCCAACTTAGGTTCACTCAGAAAAACCATGTTTTCTGTCATTGCGAGTCAGAACCCGCTTCGCGGGAAATTGGGATAAGAAAGG
>JAPYPO010000587.1 GCA_029937645.1 Candidatus Hydrogenedentota bacterium | reverse complement strand
AAAGGGAATGGAAATTGATGCCAAGGCGTGGTCTGGCGAAATTCGCCACCTCAAACTTTGCACTTCATATTACCTTAGGCCGTGTATTAATCTTGAACACCTGATCAGGCATCAATCTGTTGAGCGTCTTGAGAATATTGGTAAGAATTAGTATCCATTGGATATGCCGTCACAGGCGCCATGTTGCGCGGGCATCAATCAAGATTGGCATCCGGTGACTCGAAGTAATTCTGCAATGTGGACAAAGATTTCAAGCCGCTGGTGATTTGTTGCGTAATAACATTCCGGCATCGCCTTGGATCACGAAATAGGTCCAGCCCGTGGTCAAAATGCACTACGATAGTGGAAGTTTGTAGGTGCCTGGCGTGTACATCTGTCGTCGGACGAGCCTTAAGGTGGACGCAAACATCGAAATCCGGAAATTCAGCACTTATCGGTTTCTGTATTTGATCGTCGAGCATTTGCTTCTTACTTAGGTTGTCTTTTCCCCATTCCCTATCCGTCCAAGTAACGATATCGATTGGGATTCCAACCCGATCCGAATACACTCCGAATTCTTTGAAGAGGCGGAGTATGTAGATGATACTGGAACGCCATTTGGCAAGATTCTTGACGTTTTGCTTTCCCATGATTCTGTCAAATAACCGTATGAACTTTGAGTACTTCATCGCACGTATAAGCAGAGAATCCAGTTTTTCCTTGGTAAGCTCCCCTTCTGGTATTTCATTCTTCCAATCCTTCCTGAGCCTTTCAAAAGGGCTGACGTGGTATTGATCAAACTGGACCACATTTGCTTCGATCCCGGCCTGCGCAGCCAACTCTTTCCGTTCATGCCTTAGAACGACACCGTCGGGTGTATATGTATCTTGAATTATCGATAGTGCCTCAAGATACTCGTTGCCGCTCTCACCAAGATTTACATGAGTCGGTACGCTAACGATTCGACGAGTCTTACTGCAAGGGCCTTCCGCGACTCCAGCCATCAACAACTGCTGCAACAATCCCTTCGCCGCACTATCGGGCATGCGGGTGGACAAATTTGCATAAGCGCCTACGGGGTCCGGGCGCGCATAGACCACTTGGACCAATCTCTCGCCGTCGGTGACCAGTCGGCTCGGGAACGAACTAAGTTCCAGAAGGACCTGGATAAGCTTCGTAAGTCTCTCCGAGAATGCGAAGAGTGGGAGCGCGAAGTTATCCTTCCCCTCGCCCAGCAGCGTATAGAGCTCGATTTGGACGACGGCGTAAAACAGAATTACCCGAAGCTGGGGGCCGCCCTTGCCGGCATCCCAGGGCTTGCTAACAAGGAAAAGGGATGAGCGGATTGCGGAGGCCAAAGATTGAATCTGGAACTTCCAGGGGGTCCTACACCTCCTTAAAGTCCTTTGCGCCTGCGCTACGTCTCCAGCTCATGGAGGCCGTGGGGCGGAAGTTGGACTATGTACTCACAGCCGATACGGCCGACCTTCGCGCTGCCGAGCAGCGGGTTGAGGCACTCAGAAGACAGGCTAACGCGAATCGTGCAGGGCTTGTCGAGCAAGTTGCTTACACGTGGTTCAACCGGCTTGCAGCATTGCGGTATTTGGATGCGCACCATTGGCATCCTTTTGGTTGCCGCGTATTGACACCAGCGACTGCGGACGATACGCAGCCTGAGCTACTCGTCGTGACGCGCTCGGGCGTGATGCCCGAGGAACTCGAACCGTTTACCGACTCAACCCGGCTTCGCGACCTATTGACCGGTCAGCTCGCGTCGAACAACCCACAGGGCGAAGTGTACCGGCACTTGGTGTTGGCAGCTTGTCGTTTCTACAACAAGCTCATGCCATTTTTGTTCGAACCTCTGGACGACGAAACGGAATTACTGCTCCCCGATGACCTTCTTACCGAACAGTCGATAGTTCACGGGTTCCGAACCGAAATATCGGACGAAGACTGCGCCGAGGTCGAAGTGATCGGCTGGCTTTACCAATATTACATCTCCGATAAGAAGGACGAGGTCATGGCCCGAAAGAAGGCCGTGCCCTCCGAGGATATCCCCGCTGTTACTCAGCTCTTCACGCCACACTGGATCGTTCGTTATCTCGTGGAGAATTCGCTGGGTCGACTCTGGCTGAATTCCCGTCCCAAGTCACGACTGCGCGAACATATGCCCTACTACGTGGAGGACCCCGAGGAACAACCGCCCGCCGCCCACTGCCTCACGGTCGAGGCGCCCGAAGAGATCAAGCTCCTCGATCCTGCCTGTGGCTCCGGCCACATGCTCACCTACGCCTTCGACTTGCTGGTGAAGATCTACGAGGAGGAAGGTCATGCCCCCAGCGCGATCCCTGAAAAGATCATCACCCACAACCTCTTCGGCCTCGAGATTTGTCCCCGCGCCGCCCAGCTCGCCCAATTTGCTCTAGTCTGCAAAGCCCGCGAACAATCCCGCACCGCGTTCCGCCGGCCGGTCCAGCCGCAGGTCATGTGTCTGCAGAATATGGTACTGACCGACGATGAATTGGATGTCTGGATGAAGGCAGCGGACTTTGATGAAGTCGTTACTGGCCTGACGGCAAAGTGGCTGGAAGATGGAACATTTCTGAAGCACTTGGGCCGATTAAGGTATCGCGATCTTGGCGAAGTGA
>JAPYPO010000586.1 GCA_029937645.1 Candidatus Hydrogenedentota bacterium | reverse complement strand
TCAATCTCATTGGCTCCGGTCGCCGACGGGTCCATATGGGTAATCTCGGCTTAAGATAGCTTGCCAGACAGATCACCAGAAGCTCCTTTTCGCCGTCACCCAAAGCTGTGCACTCAGGCCGGTTTAGCTAAGTTACAGATCGGCGGATTCATCAAGTCGCACCATCGCGACGCCGCCTAAACTGTTCGCACCGTAAGCGGGAAACGAACGGCATCGCACGCAGTGTTGTACACGCAGTCGCATCGATTTGGCAACTTCGGATTTCACAATTTACGTTCTCGCCAATCAATTCAAGATCTCGGTTGAACTTATTCAAGAAATCTGTTCTACTCAGAAATCATCACTTAAAAACTGGTAGCGTTCCTGGGGGCAGGTCAGCTAAGAATACGCTACCGGGTGCTCTACCCTAAAGACGGAGTGGACGGGGGAATATCAACCTTGCGCGGATCCGCGAGCAGGCTCTCGAATCCCCAATTTATGCGGCAGCGGGTTTTCGACCAGATGCGCCCGGCTAGCTTTTCGAGTTGTCCAGAATTGGCGCGTAGCCTTCCTTGTAGCTGGGGTAGGCGTGCTTGAAGCCGGTGGCGAGGAGGCGCTCTTTTTTGCAGCGCTTGTTTCCGCCTTGGCGAGCTCTTGGCGTAGTCGGCGCTGGTATGGATTCGGGCTCGGGGAGGCCCATGCGTTCCGCTGTCCATCTCAAGAGTTCGCTTCGGTCTACAGGATAGGAGTCTACCGCTAAGTAGATAGAGTCCGCTTTTTCCAGTGTCATTAAGTGTTCCAACGCGGCGGCGCAATCGTCGCGGTGATTCAGGTTTAGGTAGTGGGGCGCACCCTCGTTGATACGCGCCGACCCGTCGCGCACCGCGTCGACGAGGCGTGTCCGGCCGGGTCCGTAGATGCCGCCGAGCCTCACGATAACAGACGAGAACTCCGCTTCGAGGACGAGGGCTTCGCCTTCCAGCAGGATTTCTCCGGAGAAGTTGGTGGGCTCGGTTGGGGAGTTCTCGTCTACCCACGATCCGTCCTGTTGCGCGTATACACCCGTGCTCGAGGTGTAGAGGAATCGCTTCGGCGTGATTCCCTGGCGGCGCATGGCTTCCAGGAGTTTTACGGCGCCATCCACGTAGACCCGGCGGTAGGCTGCTTCGTCGAAACCGGAAGCGCCCGCGCTGTAGATGACGTAGTCGAGTGGCGACGGCAAGCCCTCAAGGGAGTCGAGTTCGTTTAGGTTGGCGTAGATCGGCTTGACCCCCTGCGGGAGGCGCGCCGCTGAACGCCGCAGTCCCCAGACTTCGTGGCCCGCTTCGATCAGTCGATCGGCGAGGGCGCTTCCTACATACCCGCAACCAGCGATGAGCACTCGTGACACAATCAGAATCTCCAAGGGTTGACGATGTTTTGCTGGCCTTTGTCCACGGGGGCAAAGGGAGGGGGTATTCTAGTGATCGGCGGATTCGCTGACAAGTTTAGCGCCATCCCGTCGTTCGATTCAGCCTGATTCTTGATTCTTCCGTTGTCAGGCCGTACCCTAATCCGGTTACGAAATACTGTACACAATTTTAGGAGCGCACCCCATGTCTTTCTCTGTTTGCCGGAAGAATCTTTTTTGTCTTATGTTCGTTGCCCTTCTTGCCGTGCCGCTGGTCGGTTGCGGAGCGGAGGAGCCGGATCCGCCGCTGGATATTCTGTTTCTGAGCAAATCGTCAGGATTTCAGCATGGAGTCGTCGCGCGTAAAGATGGCAACCCCAGCTTCCTCGATGGGTTGATGTCGGAATTGGCCTCTCTTTACGATGAGGGCAGGGAGATCAATGTTACCTCGACAAAGGATGCCAGCTTGGTCAACGCGGAAAATCTGAAGAATTACGACTTGGTTGTGTTCTATACGACGGGCGACCTCACGAAGCCAGGCACGGACGGCAATCCCCCTATGGGTGAAAATGGTGTGGCCGAACTCGTGGAGTGGATCGAGGGCGGCGGCGCGTTCATGGGTTTCCACTGCGCGGCAGACACCTTTTGGCAGGGCTTCGAGGGAACGACAGAATACACGAAGATGCTTGGCGCGTCGTTCGCCACGCACGGCTCGCAATTTGAGGGCACGTTGCGGGTAGTCAGTCCCGGGCACCCGGCGATAGAAAATTTGCCCGATGGTCTCAAGATTAAAGATGAGTGGTACATGTTCAACAACCTGAACACGGAAGAAATTCACGTACTGGCGCTGTTTGATCCCGGTGAAGAACGGACGAAGCAGGAGAAGTATGACATTCCGAACTATCCGGTGATCTGGTGCCGCGCGATTGGCGATGGCCGCATGTATTACAACGCCATGGGCCATCGTGAAGATGTCTGGACGAATGAGATCTTTCAACTGGCCGTAATCGACGCGGTCGAGTGGGTGCTCAACGCGTACGGCGAAGCGCCAAACGCAGATCCGAATTACGCCGAGGTGGTCCCTGAGCCTTAGCCTCAATGGACAAGCCGATTCCAAAATGGAGACCAAGGTGAAGAAGCTGCCTTCGTAGCGGCTGAATCCGCCTAACGAGCGCATGCAGCGGACCGAGTCGACCATGCTCAGGGCGATTTGATGTCACCAACTCCGCCTCAGCGGCGTCTATTATATGAGGGCCTAACGAGCGCATAC
>JAPYPO010000585.1 GCA_029937645.1 Candidatus Hydrogenedentota bacterium | reverse complement strand
GTCCATAGACCGCGCACAGGGCGGAGGCTTTAAAACCGGCAGGGGCGAAGTATTCCGCGAATCGTTCTAGCGACCGGGAAAAGATCGGTTCCGAACCGCTGCACGCGACCCTCCACGTGCTCAGGTCCAGCGCGTCGCGTGGCTCCGGCTTGATCTTGTTGACGCAATAGTCCATGGCAAAATTGGGGAAGAAACTGGTCGTGCCCCCGTATCTCGTGATCATCGTTAGCCAGCGCAGCGGCCGCTGTATAAACGAAAGCGGTGCCATAAACACCGCGCGCCCCCCGCAATATACCGTCTGTGACACGACCCCGATAAGCCCCATATCGTGAAAATGCGGAATCCAGCTCGCGATAACTGTTTCGCGGCTGGTCTGATGGGAGGCTTGGACGACACGCGAATTGTCCAGCATGTTCTCATGCGTGACCATGACGCCCTTCGGGTCGCCCGTAGACCCCGACGTATACTGTAAGAAGGCGAGGGTCTCCCCCGTCACCGGGCCCGGCGTCCAGCGCGACGCCAATCCGAGATCTACTTCTCCCGTATCGATCCACAGCTCATCGTCCTTGTTGGGATCCATCGATTTAATCGTGTCGCGATCCTTCATGACGTCGCCGTCGACCAGAATAACGCTCGGCTCCGCGTCCTTCACGATGGCGGCCAGGCGCGGCCCGGTCTTTTTCATCCGCCCAGGGTCAGGAGGATAGGCCGGGACGGCGATCACGCCCGCGTACAAGCAACCATAGAACGCCGCGATGAATTCCAAGCCGGGCCCATGCGCCAATAGCGCCCGATCACCTGGTGCGCAGGACGATTCCAGATGTACGGCGATGGCCCGCGCCTTCTCGTCGAGTTGCCCGAAGGTCAGATGAAGTTCGTGCTCATCACCATCAAGCAGGTAGGTATAGGCATAGGCGTCCGGTGAATGCTGCGCGCGATCGCGAAGCGTGTCGACAAACGTCGAATAGCGATCAGCGACTACCGGTCGAACGCTCGCATGGGAGTCTCGCACCGACATGTGATTTCCTTTCCTCCGATTTGATTGCGGCCCCCTCGCTAGTTCCTGTTGCGAAAAGGGGTGCTGGCACCAGAAAAAGGCACCTACGCCGTCATCCTGAGCAAAGCGAAGAATCTCTTACCGAAAGCGAATCAACAGGTTGAAGAGATTCTTCGCTTCGCTCAGAATGACCACCTTATCCTTATTCCGCGCTAAAAACCGCTTTCCGCAACAGGAACTAGCTCGTCGAAGCTAGCGTTGACGGACGCATAGTATACAGAGCCTTTGCTCTCCAATCGAAGGCTGCTGCGAGAAGTCTGGATTACGGCCGACAGGGCTGCGTCAGCATTCGGGCTTGTAGTTGGAGGGGGCGACTCGCGCCCGATCATACGGTTGGCCATGGGCATTCGGATCCTCTGGCCGAGTGCAGCGCGTCAATGACCCTACAATCTAAAATCCTCGCCGTTACGCCCAGGAGATCGGATTGATACGTTGTCCGAGAGGATGTCTAACAGGCATAATTGTCGCCATGAATTCAGACGATTACATAATCCACACGCGCGACATTGAGGGTGTGGAAAGCCACGCCGTCACCGATTGGTTCGGCACGCCCATGAGCGGTCTCTATTTCGTGAAGAGTACCCTTCCCGGGAACGTTCCGAGCGATAACAAAACGACCTGCCCCATCGTGCTCCTCCCCGGCGGCTTTGACCCGAAGTGCGGCGAGTATAGCGGCACCCTGATTCGCGATCTCCTGGAACGCGTCGGCGTCCCTGCCGTCTACGAGGCCCATTTCTGCCACGAAAAGCGGGCGGGCTACCTTCATACGGCCTCCGTCGTAGAGGATATAGCCCACATGTGCACCGATGCCTCCGCCCGCCCGGTGCTCATTGGCCTCTGCGCGGCCACGTTGGCCGTCTTCGGGGGCCTCGTCGAAACGGCCGAGCGTTCGGCCAAGACCACGGCGCTCGGCGCACTCACCATCGGGTCGTGGGTTCCATATCAATACAATCTCCTCGGGTATTTTCTTGCGCGCTCGACTCTTAAAATGGCTAAAAGACAGGGCGGCAAGGTGCGCCGTTATGCGGGCCATGATTATCTACTCGACAACGCAGCCAACCTTAAGGCCTGGTACGGGGAATCCGGCCTTTATGAGAAGCTGGTTGAGGCTCGGGCCAACAAAGCCGAAGCGGATAAGTTTCCCTTTCCGGTCGAGATGATCTATTTTCGTATCGACATGATCAATGCCCGCTCCCGGCGGCGCTTGCGCCGTCTCTTTGACGCCCCGAAACCGGGGCCGAAGGCGAGCGGCATACACCGATCCCTGCGCAAAGCCTCCGACGCCGACGCCATGATTGGTTCGTTCTACGAACGAATGGTCGCGCGCGCGGAAAACGAACCGGTCTAAGAACGCCTCCTGCTTCGGTTGGAATGCTTGACAGCGTTCAGGCGGATCGTGCGCCCCTCTCGCTTTTGCCTTCCGTGCGCCGGTACAATTGCCGCGCAGTGTCCGCCGGAGAGGAGAACAAATGACCGAGGCAGCAAATCCAGCAGAGTGGGAAATGTGGTTCGCCCTCACTGTGCTGCTCGGGATCATGGTCACGCTCGTTCGGCGCTGGGGCCCCACCGATTCCGTACTGCTGGGC
>JAPYPO010000584.1 GCA_029937645.1 Candidatus Hydrogenedentota bacterium | reverse complement strand
CCCCCCCCCCCCCCCCCCCCCCCCCCCCCCCCCCCCCCCCCCCCCCCCCCACAGTCCCGTCAACTTTCCGATTGGGGACAGATACTTTCACCCCAACACCCAACCCACTTGACAGGGGTGTCCATGCAAGTACGTCTACTTTGCGGGTGAATCGTGCCTACTACAAGGCCGTGGCAGCTGGTATAAGTGGCAACACCAACGTCATGCCGGAGTGCAAGAGTTGCGGGCTTCGCCACAGCCAGGCACAAACGTGCCATATTTACAAAGCACCCGCATTCCGTTCTCCGTGCTTTAGGCACGGTTGGAAAATTGCAATGCGGATTGGGCTCCTCAACGCTACAGAAAACGATGAATGGAATGGGAGGCCGGGAAGACTCCAAAGAGACAAGATTGGGGTTTCCGGGAAATTCATCGTGGAGCCGGGGAGGAGGACCAACCGGGGGCCGGCGGGGGCGGCGGTCCAAACCCCCCAATCAAACTAGCAGCCGCTTCGCAACAATGGTGCGTCGTCGATAAGTGCTCACTGAGAAAATTATTTCATGACGGACGAACTTCACTTCGACCTGACAGCTCTCTGGTATTGGAACGCGCGGATAAAATATATATTAGGGCGGATAAATCGATTATTGATAATATCGAGGACGCCGTACCCATCCAAATCGAACCTGACCTGAGGGAGCAATTTTCCGAGCATAAAGACGCACTCCTTCCCTCTGAACAAGAAACTTCAACACTTAACCTTGTTCAGAGACATATCTCGGCGGGGATCCGGAGAAGCCTTCTTTTCCGGACCCACCCAATTTGGGGTCGTCCGCCGGACGCCGAAGCGGCGATCCAGACGACAAAAGGTGAGGTCTATCGGACAAACGAGTTGCAGCAGTTTTCCGAGTCTGACCCGGGGTGGACAACGAGGGGGCGGATGGACGACGCCGTGGCCCCTTGCGATATCGGCCGGAGAGCGCTTTCCCGATTGCATTTTGCCCATTGCAACTTATGCTCGAAGCCTCCGCACGGCACCTTCGCTAAGCTCTCCTCGTTGTCGGACCGTGAATTTGCAAATGCGGTTTTCCCCCTATTTAATGCCAAATGTTATGCACAACATTTGTTTCGGCAGTTATGGTATGGGTTCAGTCTCCCACTTACACGGCCTGTACCAAACTTCGACATCCCGAACTACAAGTCGGTGACGGACCCATTGTACCCCAGTGCGATGGAAAAAGCGTGGGCCAAACAGACGAAGCGCCCTGGGTTATTCCGGCCCGGGGACCCCCGCTTCGTATCCCCCTTGGTCTGTTCAGTTAAGTTCGGGGATAAATGGAAATCCCAGCTCGACGGCTCAATCCCGAAGGCGAGAATATGCCTGGATGCCTCGCGCGAGATTAACCCACTGCTCCCGAAATGGCCGATGAGGTATACGGATTTCCCTTACATCCTGGGGAAGATACTCCCAGATGACTGTATAGCCAAAGTCGATTTGAAATCGTGGTATTTGAACCTTCCGGTGGCAATGAAAGATAGTAAGCTCTACAGTTTCCGTGACCCAATTACCAACGAGCTGTTGAGGTATGCTAGAGTCCCCTTCGGCGTTAGCCATGCTTGCGGATGGGCTTCCATGGTGTCGGAAGAAATTCGCCGGGTGCTGATCAGCCGCGGCGTGAGGTGCATCGTGGTGTACATTGACGACTTTTTCATCATTGGCCACACGCTGGCCGAAACCAAGAAGGCGCTTCGAATCGTGCTCCGTACGCTGAACGAACTGAGCGTTGAGGTCTCGACGGACAAGATAGTCGGCCCGACAAAAACTACGGATATCCTCGGTATTATGGTGGACACTGCGAACAGAACGGTGGGTGTGAAACCCATCCACATTCTATGGTCCCTCGGGATGATTCGCGCGGTTTTGCGCCGTGGGCATGTCTCCCGGAAAAAGTGCTACTCCATGGTCGGCCTACTCAATTGGGTAACGGGAATTATCAGGGGAGCGCGGGCTCCTATGCGGGCGCTTTGGAACTTGTTTCGCCGCACCGCTGGTGCTCCTGGGGCGATTCGACTTAGCGATGATGCCAGGCGGGCTCTGAAATGGCTACGGCGGCGTATCTCCAGGATGGATGCGGTTTCGCCGTGGTTGGATACATCACGACCAGAGGTGTGGATTAGTGACGCTTCTGGTACGGATGGATGGGGGATTTGGATCGGGGAGTCTTACTTCTCCGGTGCGTGGTCCCCGGAACAACTCGAGTGGTCGGTTCCTATGAAGGAATTGTTCCCACTCATCGTCGGAATGGAACAGAGGGGTCATCGCTTGAAGAACAAGCTGGTCATATCGTTGACGGATTCGGCTACCAACTCATACTCTATCAACGCCGGATCATCACAAGCGGATTTCTGCAACGCGGCGCTCTTCAGATTGGCTACGCTGCAAAATAAGTTCGGATGCGACCTTTTAGCGAAATGGTTGCCGCGCGAGTTTAACGCGATTACCGACGCAATGAGCAAAAACCTGATCCCTTATACTAATACGGTTTGTGATTTCCTACCCCAGATGTGATCTCCCCCTGCGGAGGTCGTAGAGCGACGCGTGGGAATGGGCGTCGCGGTCCCAGGAGGGGATCGGGGCGCCCACTGGTACGCCATACCCCTACCT
>JAPYPO010000583.1 GCA_029937645.1 Candidatus Hydrogenedentota bacterium | reverse complement strand
GAGCTAATGACACAAGGTTACTGAAAGCCCTTCTAATGGTCGGTGGGTGTTTCTGCTTGATGGCGGGAGGCGTACAGTTCTTTTTCCCGGGTATAGACGCCATACTCGCAGAAGTTGAACCCGGAGAACTTGACTGGATCTACCGTTTGCTCGGGAGCGGTTACATTGGGCTTGGCATTGGAATGCTGAGTGTTTACCGGAACCCTGCAGGGCAGGGGGTCTTTATCTCGATGCTCA
This sequence comes from Candidatus Hydrogenedentota bacterium, assembly GCA_029937645.1. GTDB lineage: Bacteria > Hydrogenedentota > Hydrogenedentia > Hydrogenedentales > JAPYPO01. The sequence goes on along the minus strand of JAPYPO010000583.1, from coordinate 2,408 downwards.
TTGCAATGACTGCATTGGCTTCGGTCACCTTTACCATCACGTTGCTCACAGCGCCTTACGATCCTATCCTGCTTGTGCTCTGTCTGTGGATAGTGACTCTCCTGCTCTTGATCTATGCCCGACATAGGGCGAGGGACATTCTTAAGGGCCCAAAGCATTCACATTCCAGGCTACCAGCGTAGATGTTCCTTATCTCACCACACCGCGCACTTTCCATTTGAATCGGAATTATCATGAAGGCACATGTCGAAGCGCACGGTGGAACTGAGGCATTGAACAAGATCATGTCGATACGTCGGAGCGGTTCATCGTCGCTGGGACTCTAAACGTTTGTGTACCGTCTTCCAAAATGGGACATATCGGGGTGTATTGTTAAGTGACAGATCAGCTTCATCCGAGATGGTTCTCGGGCTAGCTTGACGCTGGCAGATTGAAGCTGCGAAGGTGACCATGGCCGTGCAGTTTGTTGGATTGGCGATTGCTCTTGCCCACAAGAAGGAGGATGCCAAGCTAATTGGAATAGCACAGGATCTACTAATGCCTATAAACAGGGAGTTACTTACGGTTGTGCGGCAGACCCTGAATACTCTCAATTGACGTTGGCGGGTTCAAAAATGAATCCGCACGTAATTCACTATGATTTTCACAATTCAATTTGCGCGAGTCACGGTGCCGGTGAACATCTTGTCTCGATTATGGAATCTCGATTACATTGAATTGCTCTGCGAAAGGTAGCGTAAGAGTCTGGCGGGCGGCTTATTGATGTCGCGTGCAGCTGTGGGTCCCGAAAACTGATCCGCCTTTGTTTGCGGGGTCATGCTGCTTTCCTTTCGTAGTGATGGTGTAGCCCGCCGACATGAGGAATGGCGATTACATTGCCCTCTTCGACGGTTTGATTCATCCTTCTCTCTGGCGCGTCCATCTCCAGAGACTGATGGACGCGGTAGCAATTGTAGTACTCGAAGTATTCCTTCAGAACCCGATGGAGATGGGCTTCACTGAAGATGATGATCCGGTCCAGACATTCTCTGCGGATACTGCCGTTGAGTCGCTCGGAATATGGATTCTGCCAGGGGCAGCGATGAGCGGTCAGAACTTGCTCGATCCCCATGTTCTTTACTCGCCGTTTAAACTGGTCTCCATATATTCCGTCACGGTCACGCAATAGATACTTCGGTGCCATGTCCCATGGGAAAGCCTCGATAACTTGCTGTGCAGTCCATTCGGCGGTTGGATGGGCCGTTACATTGAAATGAATCACGCGACGTCTCTCTAGCGAGAGGAAGACCAATACGTAGAGCATGGTGAATCGGACTGTTGGCGCGACGATGAAGTCGATCGAGACTATTTCCTTTGCGTGATTCTCCAGAAAGCTCCGCCATGATTGGCTCGGAGGGTTCTTGGTTCTGACCATATACTTCTCTACGGTAGATTTCGAGGCAGTGATTCCAAGTTTCGCCAGTTCTCCGACGATATGGGGTGAGCCCCAGGTCGGATTCAGGGTGGACATGGTGCGTATCAGCTCTTGAAGTTCCTTGGATGTCGCCGGACGTCCCGGCTTGCCGTTTCTCGATAATCGGGTCCAGTGTTCTTTGAAGCGCTTGCGTTGCCATCGGATTACAGTGTCCGGTTTGACGAATATCAGTGCATCTTTCCAGTTGGGCCATACGCGAGACAGAAAACTCCACAGGATTCGGTCAGCCGGACGAATCTTCGGCCTCTTCACGCAGCGTTGAAGAACGCATAGTTGATGACGAAGAGCCAAGTTCTCAGCCTGAAGGCCAACGCGTGTTTTGAAGGCTAGCGAAATAAAGTAATAGAGTCGCGTGAGCAATTTGAACATTCGTACTCCCGAAATGAAGTGAAGATAACTACAGAAAGGGAAGGAGGAGCCTAACAGATCAGCTTTGACTACGCCAATTCGCCGATGAGCAACGTTCGTTCTAAGTCGTTATATTTCAAGTAGTACGAATTTTCGGGACGGACAACCCTGCGGCGCGAGCACCTCAACCGAGAGCTCTTTGCAACGCTGGCCGAAACTCAAGCGCTGACCAAAACATGGTTGCGTTATTACAACAACGAACGCCTGCACACTGCGCTCGGATACAAAACACCGCGCGCGTACTACGAGGAGGCGAACGAGGTCGATAGCGATACGTCGGGGGCCTTGCCCCCAAACCCCCAGGGTTTACCGCTTGCGGCCGATCCGCAAAGAACAAAAGCCAAAGGGGCGCAGAAAAACTCCGCACCCCTTTCGTGCGTATTCGGTCCCGTCACAGCGCTCGGGTCGCTCCCCAGCGTTGCCCTATCCTCCGGACGGGCTACAGTCACCATACCACGGTCCATCAACCCGGCCTAGCCGAAAACAAAAAACAAGGAGACTCTCTCATTGCTGATGGCTCAAAGAA
>JAPYPO010000582.1 GCA_029937645.1 Candidatus Hydrogenedentota bacterium | reverse complement strand
CATGTGATCCGCGAGCAGTCTAACCTTGACGCCTCTGGCGGCGGCCTTGCTCAGTTCCTCGGCGAGGAAGCGCGCGCAGTCGTCGTCGGCCCAGATGAAGGTCTGTATGTCGATCGTGCGCCGGGCCGAACGGATGAGGTTAATGCGAAGCACGAAGGCGTCGAAGCCATCCTCAATGATGGCAACGTGGTTTGCGGTGGGAGGATGCGACTGGATGAACTCATGAATTGGATAGGGCGTTTGCGATTGGGCCTCCCCTGTTTCGGCAAGGATAAAGCATGCTGCGATCACCAAAAGTGCAATGGTACATTTCAACGAATTTCCCCAATAGGTATCAGCCGACGACAAGTCGCCGCCGACCGTCTGTGCGGCTTCCTAACTATTTTCCGAAGTTCGGGCGCATTTCGTCCTTGAAGTTAGGCCCGTCATCTGCTTAAATCGGTCTGTCCTCGCGTGCCGGGACGGTGTGCCCCGTACGCTTGTTGCGAAGCATGTCATAGTACGCTTGCCTGAGCAACTTGTGTAATTGCTATCGAAGCGGTGGACGTAGAAAGTTCTGGGAATCGAACCTTATTGGGAGGCGCTATGAATTTTATGAATCAAAGGCTGACTCGGGTCATGACATCATGCCTCGTCTTGTTGCTGCTCGTCGCGGCGGGCGGGTGCAGCCATATGAGGGGCGGCGGCGGTGCCTCCGACCCGGTGAGTGGATATTACGCGGGGAGCTGGTATGGCCCCAATCCGGACACGCCCCTGGGGAACCTCACTTGTACGATTACGCCTAAAGGGAGTGACACCTGGGATGCGCTGTTCACCGCGACCTTTGGTGGGGTCGGCGAATACGAGCTGGGGCTCGAGGGGCAGGAGGAGGAGGGCAAGGTCGTATTCTCCGGTTCGCTCGACCTTGGAGCGACGGCGGGCGGCGTGTTCAAATGGAACGGCGAAATTGTCGAGGGGAAATTTATCGGTTCCTACACGAGTGAATTTGTGAGCGGGACATTTTCGATGGAAAAAACTGAGCCGCCAACTGGGGAATGAGTCGGGTTGAATCCTCTCTAACGGAGAAAAGATTCGTGCGCAATTTACTGCTTCGAGTTTTCGTGGTGACGGTATGGGGCTTCGCGTTCGCGGCCATTCCCGTCCCGGCGCTTGCTGCTGACGCTGCCCCTTCGGTAGTCATTGTTATCGATGGGCTTCGCGACGAGTATGTCACCCGGTCGTTCATGCCCAATCTGCGTTCTCTTGCAAAGGGTGGAACGCAGTTCAAGAGCCACTATGCTGTGGTTCCGAATGCGGCCGCCGTGAATGTAGCGTCCATCGTGACGGGAAGTTTTCCGCGCACGCACGGTGTGATTTTGGGCGTTGGGTGGGGAGCGGTCATCGAGAACGACGATCACCCAAATAACGAGGTAGCGAAGAAAACGCCCAGGCACGGCAAACCCATTGCCGCTCCGACCCTTAACGAATTGTTTTCGGCTCAGGGGAAACGGATGTTCGTGGCCGTAGCGGGTAGATATCGATTGGCCCGTCTGCTGAGACTGTCGGACTCATTCGGACGGTTGGAACATCATGCGTTTCAAGGTCCAGAGGACGCGTCAGGCGATCAACGCAACGCCTTGATTACCGCCATCTATCTGGACTCGGTACGCGCGCTTCCTCCTCGCGATCTGACGCTTCTCTGCTTGGCCGAACCTGGAAATAGCCCGTATACGAAGGGCCGATTGCAGGCTCCTTGGACGAAAAAGATGGCGCGGACTGTTGACGCCCATCTTGGTGAAATCCTCCGGCAACACAAGAGGTTAGGACTTGATGTCAACTATTTCGTCACCTCAAGCCCCGGTCCCCCACCAGAAAAAACGAGTTTTTGGCTCGGTGATTTGTTGCGAGATGCGGGCCACTCGACCGGCGTTACTGTTAGTGGGAACAACTCTATTTACGTGCCAGGTCACGACCGGGCCAAAATCCGCGCCATCGTGGAGATCCTCCAACGTGATCCACGCGTTGGCCCCATTTACACGCAACAGGCGAGACTGACCCACCCCGAGAGCTTCGTTCGAGGCGCAATGTCCTTTCAAGCGGTCTACATGGATCACGAACGCGCCCCGGATATATTCGTCGAGCCGACCGGTTCGCGCCCTGGAGAGTTGTCGAGTCTGAACGGGCTTGGGTCAGTACTCATCGCGTCGGGCCCATCGATCAAGAAGCGAGAAATCAGCAATGTGCCCTCCGCGAACCACGATATCGCGCCCACGCTGCTACGAATTGCTGGTATCGATGTACCTGAAAGTATGGATGGCCGAGTCTTGGAGGAGGCGCTGCGCGGTGGTCCGGATCCCGAGTCCGTCGAAGTCTTGCGGCGCCGTCATGGTTCGGAGGCTGCATGGGAGGGTGGAGGATACCGCCTGATGATGACGGAGTTGGGGGTAGGGGACACGAACTACGTTGACTCGATGAACCTTTCGCGCGGCGTTCGATAGCTGGGGCTATCTAGTGTATTGGTTCATAATTTACTCGGCTTAAATTGTCATTGCGAGCGAAGCGATCTCTTTTGGCAGGCGAACTTATGTTGAAGAGATTGCCACGTCGCTTCCTACGGTCGCTCCTGTTAAGAAAGTAATTCTCCAGTATTCGTAATTACTATTCCACAA
>JAPYPO010000581.1 GCA_029937645.1 Candidatus Hydrogenedentota bacterium | reverse complement strand
CAGGTCAGGTCATCCAGGTAAATTTCCACTCAACTACGGCGTGATGGAAAGTCAATGGAATTCCTCAGAACTGTCGTCAAGCAACGACTATTTGGCGGAATATAGCGGCGCGAGTACGGACAGAACGCTCACGACTTATCAGAGCTGGCGGCACGATCTGGCGAATGGTGGCCCCGCCTTCTCCTGCTGGGACTATCTACAGGAAATCGTGTTTGGACCCCTTCTTTCCGATCTTTCGCCGAGCCTCCATCTCACGCTACCCGAGGCTGGGGAGTTAGTAAACGGTGTATCGACGACGGAGGATCGGCCCGGCCCGGAATCGGGGCAGCTATACGCCCCGTACTACCTCGAGCCGACTATCACGACTTCGGTCGGCAAGTCAGTAGGTGTCTTGGATAAGGTCGGACGGACGGTAGTCGTTGGAATTCCCGCCGATCAGCCGCTTCGGTCCCAGATCGTCCGGATCACTGCGGCGGGCGTCAGCAGAATACTCGGCATGACCGGCTTCGACGGTATACTCGATGGCGTCACGCTTATTCCCGGCGACATGCTACGCGTCTATACCGGCAATACCTACAGTGCGGTCGAGGTGACTGTCCCCGTCGGACGAGTCGAAGTCGTCCACGATTCTTCCCTGCCATTGCGAAAGGGGTTGGGCGATGAAACCGGTCTAGGAGTCAACGTCGTGTTGGATGTCGAATCCCTGGAAAACGGTATCACAATTACTGGAGACATACTCTTCGAGTCCGATGTAACCGACACGCCTACGTTTACGATCTCCGCCGAATCGGGCACAACCTATTCGGGAGACCTCGTTTCGAGTTCGGCGCGGGAGTACACCCTGTCCGCTGACATCGGGGAATCGGATATCAGCGGAGTCCTCGAACTCTTAGCCACCACGACAGCGGGAACCGTCGAGACCATAGGCCGATACGAAATCACGCCGCCAGAAATAAATGGCGTTCCAGCAGATGGAAAATTAAACGTCAATATCTCTGACGAATCCGCATCGGGCAGCAGAATCATCTTCTACGAAACGGAGGCCCTGACCCTCCCCAATACGGGCGCGTCAAATACGCGAGTTGGCTCGGCCACAAGTATCGCGTTCGAAATTCTACCGAACGATGGAATTGGAATTCAGTTGCGATACTCCGATTTGGAGGTTCAGGGGATCGACGAAAGTGCTATCGAGATCGCGCGTTGGTCTGCAGGTTCCTCGACTTGGGAGCCGCTGTCTGACCAGGAACTCTCCGTCGAATCGAACACCCTAGGCGGAACAAGCAACGATGAAGGACTCTTCGCCATCTTTGGGCCTTCATCTGCCGATGCCTCCGCACCCGGAGGAATCGGTGACTTGAGCGCTGCGACCGGCACATCCAATTGGACTGTCGTCCTAGATTGGACGGCTCCCGGTGACGACGGCGCAAGCGGCACTGTTCTCGTCTACGACTTGCGCTATAGCGACGTGCCGTTGACGGACGAAAATTGGGACGACGCCATTCCCTATGAGATCACCGTGAGTCCTGCGTCGGCAGGAACGACCGAAACTATCGAGATCTCCATGGCGGATCCCGACACGCTCTATTACTTCGCCCTGGCCGCAATCGATGAGGCCGGAAACGTCGGTGAGCTCTCTAATGGTGCCAGCGCACGTTCCTTCGCCGACGACACGGACGGCGACGGTATTCCCGATACCTACGAACGTTCCTACGGCCTCGACGTTGCCAGGGCGGACGCGGACGAAGACAAAGACGGTGACGGTCTGAGTAATCTCATCGAATACAACGCAGGCACAAGCCCACGCCTCGCCGACTCCGACACCGATGGACTTCCGGATAAATGGGAAATAGACCATGGGCTGAATCCATTGTTGGCAACCGGAAACGATGGGTCAGAAGGCGATCCCGATGGCGATCTCTTCACGAACTTCGAAGAGTACGGAGGAAACAGCGACCCCATCGATCCCGACAGTAAGCCGAGTGGGTTCATTGGTTGTGCAAGCGGAGCCGAGAACCACGGCCCGGGAGACCTGGGCGCCGACATCGCGCTCATCCTTCTACTCGTGTCGAGCCTGGTATTCCTAGGTCGTAAGAGAAATGGCCCTTCCTTCAAAGCGGACGATTTAGGTTAGGGTTTATTAGATATTTTTCGCCTGTTTTCTTCGTAATGTATCGAGCAACGATTTCCGGTGAAATGGCTTCTTCCAGAGTCAACTCTTCGACATAACTGCTTTCAAATGTCGTCGTTATTTCGTCGGCTACACGTTGGCGCAATTCTGACTCTCGCTCGGTTCCTATGCGTTTCAGGAAAGGGGTTAACAACCAGCCACCCACGCTCCACATGGTGCCGTAATTGCGATTGAGCAAAGCCGGCGATTGGTCAAGCCCGCCGTAAATGTACGCCTGTTTCAACGTGGACGAGCCATAGGTATTGAGACCGGAAGCCCCCCGACTCAACGCGCGTTCCATGGAAAACAAAATGTCGCTCACGAGGCGTCCACCGCCTATGGCATCGAACGCGAGCGTGGCCCCAGTCTCTACGAGCGCGTCTTCCCGATCGGAAAGAAAACTTTCTTTGGAAGAATCGCAAACATACTTCGCGCCTTGATCTCTAAGCAATTGCGCATGTTCCTGTTTGCGCACAATATTTACA